>JBHEMN010000205.1:0-7582 GCA_046262575.1 Jatrophihabitantaceae bacterium | reverse complement strand
GGACGGGTCGCGGTCGCCCACGCGGCGTTGCCCGGCGTGCCGTCGGCGCGGCAGAACGGCTTCGGCGCGCTCGTGGCCGGCGGCACGAGCCTGTCGGTGGCGCTCGGCGTAACCGTGCTGGTGCTGGGCGGGGGAGCGGGGATCGCGTCAGCGGTCGATGCCAGCCCGGTCGGCTGGTCCGTTGCCCAGGCGGTTGCCCTGCTCGCCGCGGCCGCCCTGCGAGTGCATACGACGCGCCGGCTCGGTGGCGTCACCGGCGACGTCTTCGGCGCTCTGGTCGAGTGCGCGACCGTGCTCACGCTGATCGGATTCGCTCTCGCGAGCTAGCGTGGCCAGGAACGTCGGCTCAGGCAGGCGAGTCCGAGCCGCCCCCGCCCGGCAGCGGGATTCGTAGCACGCGCTCGTCAACGGCAATCGGATGGCCGTTACCGTCGCGGTTCGACGTCGTCAGCCACAGCACGCCGCCGGCCGGGTCGGCGACGACGGTGAGCAGCCGACCGTACTTGTTCTTCAACGCTGCCACGAACCTGCCGGCCGACAGCGCCGGGCCCTTGGTGCTCAGCGCCGATGAGAGCAGGGTCTTGCCATCCAGTGAGGTCACGAACAGCTGACGGTCGAGAACCGCGCAGCCACCCGGAGCGTTCTGGGACACGGGCAGCGTCGCGAGCGGTGCTTGGGAGGACTGGTCCGGGGTGGGCCACCCGTAGGAGTCGCCACCGGTCAGGACGTTGACCTCGCCCGGCCCGTCCGGGCCCGGCGACTCGACCTCGAGGACAGTGTTGGACTCGGCGATCAGGCACAGTCCGTTGACGACCCGATGCCCGCTGGTGAACACCGGCGATGACGAGCCGGGATTGCCGTCGGCCGGCTTGCCGATGTCGGTGACCCGGAGCACCTTGCCGGCGAGGCTGTTCGGCGCGGCCGCCAGCTCGGGATGGCCGGCATCGCCGGTGCCGATGTAAAGCAGGCCGTCGCTGCCGAAGGCGATGCGGCCGGTGTTTCCGCTCGCGCCGCGCGGGATCCCGGTGAACACGGGGGTCGCCGGGCCCTTGAGTGTGAAGGTCACGACGCGGTTGTCGCTGGGCGTGCTGAGGTAGGCGAAGATCAAGCTGTCCTGTGCGTAGTTGGGCGACAATGCGAGGTCGAGCAGCCCTGCGCCGCCGACGGTGCTCAGGCCCGGCAGGGTGCGAACCGTGCGGACCGGCTGCCCCGGCACGGGCTGCACTCGCACTATGCGTCCGGTGGTCCGCTCGCCGACCAGGGCGCTGCCGTCCGGCAGGACTACCAGACCCAGCGGCGAGTTGAGGTTGGTGGCGACCACGAACGGGTCGGGGCCCTTTGTGGTGCTCGGGGGCGGCCCGGTCGGCCGCGGGCCCGGCGTCGTACCGCGCGATGGCGGGGTGGGGGCCGTGCGCGGTGGGACCGAGCGGGGGTTCGGGCCGCCCTCGCCTACGAACGTGGGCTTGGGCACCCAGGTAGGACCTCCCGCTTTGGCCGCCGGCCCACAACCGGCCAGCAGCAGCACGGCCGCGCATCCGACTCCGACGGTGCGCAGGTGCGACATGAGATCCAGTCTGCCTCGTCGCGTCGAATGGGCGTCGATGACCTCGAGAGACTGGCCCTCACCTGCGGCGCCGGCGCGCCGGCGCGAACTTCGGGGTGGCCTCGGCCACCTCGGGCAACCGGCCGCCGCTCGCCTTCGACACGGCGGCGAGATCGTTGATCCGCACGCACGGCAGGCGCAGTGACCCGTCCTGACACACCAGGTAGACGGTTCGCTCGTGCACCGACAGGCCCCGAACCTCGTCCCAGGACAGGTGGCGGGTGCCGAACAGGGCGCGGACCCCGACGCCGCTCGCGTCGACGACGGTTCTGGTGCGGGCGACGAAAACGGCGGCAAGAACCGGAATGAAGATCAACAACGCGCGAGGTCCCAGGGCCGAGCGCGCGCCGTCGCTGCCGTCGCCGGCGAAGGCCAACGGGGCGGTCCCGAACACCAGGAACAGGACAGCGAGATAGGCCAGCGCGGGCAACCGGAACGTCCGGGCTCCGGACTGGGAGGCGCAAGCCGAGGACACCCGAGAACGGTAACCCGTAGGGTTTGCGCGTGAGCACCGAGCAGGCCGGCCCGCCCCGGCAGCACCGCAAGCCGCACAGCGGCATCGTCACCGACGGTCTCGAACGGGCCGCGGCGCGCGGCATGCTGCGCGCCGTCGGCATGGGTGACGACGACTGGCGCAAGCCGCAGATCGGCGTCGCTTCGTCCTGGAACGAGATCACTCCCTGCAACCTGTCCCTCGACAGGCTGGCGAAGCAGGCCAAGATCGGGGTGCGTGGTGCCGACGGCTTCCCCCTGGAGTTCGCCACCATCTCGGTGTCCGACGGGATCTCGATGGGTCACAGCGGCATGCACTACTCGCTGGTGTCGCGTGAGGTGATCGCCGATTCCGTCGAGACCGTGTTCCGGGCCGAGCAGTTCGACGGCGGGGTCCTGCTCGCCGGCTGCGACAAGTCCCTGCCTGGCATGCTCATGGCGGCGGCGCGGCTGGACATCGCCGCCGTGTTCCTCTACGCGGGCACGACGCTGCCGGGTCACTACCAGGGCCGAGACGTGACCGTCGTGGACGCGTTCGAAGCAATCGGTGCGTGTCTGGCCGGGCGGATCACCCGGGCCGAGGTCGACGCGATCGAGAGAGCAATTTGCCCCGGTGAGGGTGCCTGTGGCGGCATGTTCACTGCCAACACCATGGCCTGCGCGGCTGAGGCGCTGGGGATGTCGCTGCCGGGATCGGCCTCGCCACCCGCACCTGACGCCCGCCGCGACCATTACGCAGAGCGCTCCGGCGAGGCTGCCGTACACCTCGTCGATGCCGGGATCACCGCGCGAACGGTCCTGACCAAGCAGGCCTTCGAGAACGCCATCACCGTCGTCATGGCGCTCGGTGGCTCGACGAACGCCGTGCTGCACCTGCTCGCCATCGCGAACGAGGCTCAGGTCGAGTTGAACCTCGACGACTTCAACCGCATCGGAGACAGGGTCCCGCACCTGGCCGACGTCAAGCCGTTCGGCCGTTACGTCATGACCGACGTCGATGCCGCCGGCGGCGTGCCGGTCGTGATGAAGGCCATGCTCGAGGCCGGGCTACTGCACGGTGACGCGATCACCGTCACCGGCAAGAGCGTCGCCGAAAATCTGCACGACATCGCCCCGCCCGACCCGGACGGCACGGTCCTCCATACGGTGAGCGATCCGATCCACCGCACCGGCGGGCTGACGATCCTGCGCGGTTCGCTGGCTCCGGACGGCGCGGTCGTGAAGAGCGCCGGCTTGGACTCCGATGCCTTCGAGGGCGCGGCGCGCGTCTTCGACCGTGAGCAGGCGGCGATGGACGCGCTGGCCGCGGGCAGCCTGCAGAAGGGCGACGTCGTCGTCATCCGCTGGGAAGGCCCCAAGGGCGGCCCAGGCATGCGCGAGATGCTCCAGATCACCAGCGCGATCAAGGGCGCCGGCCTCGGCAAGGACGTGCTGCTGCTCACCGACGGGCGCTTCTCCGGCGGTACCACCGGCCTGTGCATCGGGCATGTCGCCCCCGAGGCGGCGGTCGGGGGCCCCATCGCCCTCGTGTGCGACGGCGACTGGATCCGCATCGACATGGCCGCGCGAACGCTGGACCTGGTCATCGACGACGGGGAGCTCGAGCGCCGCCGCGCGGGGTTCAAGCCGCTGCCGCCGCGGTTCGACCACGGCGTGCTCGGCAAGTACGCCAAGCTCGTCGGGTCGGCCGCGCACGGAGCGGTCTGCGGCTGAGCCTGCGGGGTTTACATGTGCAGGCCGAAGTCCACCGTCAGCCACATCTTGTGGTGCGCCGCATCCATGTAGATGTACACGCCAACGTCGCGGTATGCAGTGCCGAGGATGGCGAGGCGGTGTGAGTCGTAGGGCGCCTTCTCGTTGTACATGTACTGCTCCAGGAAGTAGGCACCGGCGAGGGTCCAGTCGTAGTTCCAGGCGATGTTCTCGCCAGCCGCACGCCAGTTGTAACCGGCGGCGCGCATACGGTCGCCGAGAGACAACTCCCCGGGCAGCTGGTGCCACATCGTGTTGTACTGCGCCATCTTGACGTCGTGCTTATAGGCAGTCCAGTTCAGATAGGAGTTCCGGTGCAGGGCGGGAAGGTAGTGCGCGGCACGTTCGGAGTTGATGAGGTCGAACACTCGGTTGGAGATGACATAGGAGGTGAGCAGGCTCGGGGTGGAGTCGGTCGCGCTCGCCGTCTCGGGCTGGATGGTCGAGCTCGCGACGAGGGCGAGGCAGAGGGCCATTGTCGTGGCCAGGCGCTTGCCTGAACGGATGAGGGAAACAGCGGACATGGCGGGCCTTTCCGATATCTAGCGCAGCTGGTGCGCCAGCCCCCATGTGATCCTTAACACGGACCATACACCCCTTCAACAGTTTTTTCACCTCCCGCTTACACGTCGCTAACTTCGTCAACCTCATCAAACCCTTGAACCGTACTAAAGGTACTAACAATCCCTACCGCGTGAACCGGTCACCAGCCCGCGCAGTTGAACTGATCGCGGCCCTGCGGGTACTGTCTGCCTCGTGCTTCAGCTCGTACTTATCCACCGGCGTGTCGACTAGGTCGCCAGCACCTTCTCGACGCGCCAGCCCTTCGTGCACCAGCACGGGGGGCTTTTTGTTGCACGAGCACGAAGCGAATGAACGTGACACTCCGGAGGCAGTGGGATGACAGAGGCGAGCATCACGGGCGCCCAGGCGCTGGTCCGTTCGCTCGAAGAGGTCGGCGTCGATGTCGTGTTCGGCATCCCGGGCGGGGCCATCCTGCCCGCCTACGACCCGCTGTACGACTCCACGAAGGTGCGGCACATCCTGGTCCGTCACGAGCAGGGCGCCGGGCACGCCGCAGAGGGGTACGCCCAGGCATCGGGCAAAGTCGGCGTCTGCATGGCGACCTCCGGCCCCGGAGCCACGAACCTGGTCACGCCGATTGCCGACGCGTACATGGACTCGGTGCCGATCGTCGCGATCACCGGCCAGGTGCCGCGGCCGGCCATCGGCACCGACGCTTTCCAGGAGGCCGACATCTCCGGAATCACCCTGCCGATCACCAAGCACAACTTCCTGGTGCAACGGGCCCAGGACATCCCGCAGGCGATCGCCGAGGCGTTCCACCTGGCCGCGACCGGCCGCCCCGGCCCCGTGTTGGTCGACCTGCCTAAGGACGTGCTGCAGGAGCGGATGGCGTTCGGATGGCCGCCCAAGATCGACCTGCCCGGTTATCGCCCGGTGACCCGACCGCACGGCAAGCAGGTGCGCGAGGCTGCCCGGTTGCTCAGCGCCGCGCGGCGGCCCGTGCTCTACGTCGGCGGCGGCGTGCTCAAGGCCCGCGCCTGCAAAGAGCTGCGCCGCCTGGCCGAACTGAGCGGCCTTCCCGTGGTCACCACGCTGATGGCGCGCGGTGCGTTTCCCGACAGTCACCAGCAGCACCTCGGCATGCCGGGGATGCACGGCTCGGTGGCTGCGGTGACGGCCCTGCAGAAGGCCGACCTGCTCATCGCGCTCGGCACCCGCTTCGACGACCGGGTCACTGGCAAGCTGGACACGTTCGCACCGAATGCAACAGTGATCCACGCCGACATCGACCCGGCCGAAATCGGCAAGAACCGCGTCGCCGACGTCCCGATCGTGGGCGACGTCCGGGAGGTGCTGCTCGAGCTGATCCCGGCCGTCGAGGCCGAATTCGCCGCGGGCAACCGCGCAGATCTCACTGGCTGGTGGCGTCAGCTCGATCAGTGGCGCGACACCTACCCGCTGGGCTACGCAGAGCACGCGGACGGCACCCTCGCTCCGCAGTACGTCATCGAGCGGCTCGGCAAGATCGCCGGCCCCGAGACCATCTTCGCCGCGGGCGTCGGTCAGCATCAGATGTGGGCGGCGCAGTTCATCAGTTACGAGAACCCCTATACGTGGCTCAACTCCGGCGGTCTGGGCACGATGGGCTACGCGGTGCCAGCGGCCATGGGTGCGAAGGTCGCCTGCCCGAACACCCTGGTGTGGGCGATCGATGGTGACGGTTGCTTCCAGATGACGAATCAGGAGCTGGCCACCTGCGCGGTCGAGGGCATCCCGATAAAGGTTGCGGTGATCAACAACGGCAACCTGGGCATGGTGCGTCAGTGGCAGACGCTGTTCTACGCCGAGCGCTACAGCCAGACCGAACTGGGTACTCATCCCGTGCCCGCCTCGGCCAGCGCCGGCGCGGCCAGACACCGAATTCCGGACTTCGTCAAACTGGCCGAGGCGCTGGGCTGTGCCGGGCTGCGCTGCGAGACGAAAGACGACGTCGACAAGACGATCGAGAAGGCGATGGCCATCAACGACGCACCGGTCGTCATCGATTTCACGGTCGGCAAGGACGCGATGGTGTGGCCGATGGTCGCAGCGGGGGCCAGCAACGATGAGATCCAGGCCGCCCGAGATCTTCGGCCGGCGTTCGAGGAGGACGAATGAGCACTCACACGCTGTCCGTTCTGGTCGAGAACAAGCCCGGCGTGCTCGCCCGCGTCTCGGGCTTGTTCAGCCGTCGCGGCTTCAACATCGAATCCCTCGCTGTCGGCCCGACCGAGCACGAGGAGATCTCGCGCATCACGATCCTGGTCAGCGTCGAGGGCAGCGCGCTCGAACAGGTCACCAAGCAGCTGAACAAACTCGTCAACGTCCTAAAGATCGTCGAGCTGGAGGAGAAACACGCCGTGCAGCGTGAACTGCTGCTCGTGAAGGTGCGCGCCGACGAGAGCACCCGTCGCGACGTATTGCAGATCGTCGAGCTCTTCAGGGCGAAGGTCGCCGATGTCGGCCCTGAGGCCGTGACCATTGAGATGACCGGGCGTCCTGACAAGCTCAATGCGATCCTGAAGATGCTCGAGCCCTATGGCATCCGCGAGATGGTGCAGTCCGGCATGGTCGCGCTGGGACGCGGACCGCGCTCGATGACCCAGGCCACCCTGCGTTCCGCGGAGCGCACGGCCTAGACAAGAAGCCAGGCCCGATCACCGTCGACAGGAAAGAGGAATGCGCACCCATGGCAGTGGAGATCTACTACGACGATGACGCTGACCTGTCGATCGTCCAGGGGCGCACGGTGGCCGTCCTGGGCTACGGCAGCCAGGGCCACGCGCACGCGCTGAGCCTGCGGGACTCGGGCGTGGACGTCCGCGTCGGCCTGCCCGAGGCCAGCCGGAGCCGCGCCAAGGCAGCGGACGAAGGGTTGCGCGTGCTGACGCCGTCGCAGGCCTCGTCCGAGGCGGACCTGATCATGGTGCTGGCTCCGGATCCGGCCCAGCGCAAGCTCTACGCCGAGGCGATCGAGCCGAATCTGAGAGACGGCGACGCGATCTTCTTCGGTCACGGCTTCAACATCCGCTTCGGCTACATCAAGCCGCCGGCCGGCGTCGACGTCGCGATGGTCGCGCCCAAGGGGCCCGGCCACCTGGTGCGCCGCGAGTTCAGCGACGGCAAGGGCGTGCCCTGCCTGATCGCGGTCGAGCAGGACGCCAGCGG
>JBHEMN010000204.1:0-4532 GCA_046262575.1 Jatrophihabitantaceae bacterium | reverse complement strand
CACCCGGGCCGACACCGATCCCGCTGTTGTTCTTGATCTCCTTGCTGGTCTTGAAGATGTAAACCAGCCAGTAGATGCCGAGCGTGATCAGGCTCAGGAATACCACCGCGATGCCGTTGCGCTGCTTACCGACCGGGCCGGCGCCCCCGTATCCCTGCGTCGCCGGTGGTGATGCGGGATAGCCGCCCGGTGCCGGTGGCTGGTCCGGCCTTGGCATCGGGTCGTTCGAGTGAGTCATGGTGCCTCCGGGGCCATTCCTACTGTGACGGTCTGATGCGTGTCGACGCGGATGGTCGCAGCTCTGGGTCGCACGCACAATGCGAATGCTGTGAAGTATGGGCAACTGCGCGCGCTCAAGGGATGCGGGTGGCCCGGTTCAGAGCGCTGATGACCCCGCGCAGGGACGCCTGCACGATGGACTCGCTGATGCCGACGCCCCAGAGCACCCGTTCGCCGACCTCGATCTCGAGGTACGCGGCAGCCTCCGCGTCACGGCCGGCGGTGAGCGCGTGCTCGGCATAGTCGAGCACGCGCACGGGCAGCCCGCCCATCCCCAGGTCGACGGACGAGAGCGCCTCGCAGAACGCGGCGATGGGCCCGTTGCCCACGCCGTCCAGCTGATGGTCCCTGCCGAACGCCCGCACCGTCGTCGCGATCCGCTCGATTCCCTCGTCGCTCGTCGAGCTGAACTTGACCAGTTCGAACTCGCCCGACGCTAGGTATTCCGAGGAGAAGATCTGCCACATCAGGGCCGCGTCGACCTCGCCGCCCTCGCCGTCGGTGTGCTGCTGGATGACGTGGCTGAACTCGATCTGCAGCCGGCGCGGCAGGTCGAGGTGGTGGTCGGTCTTCATGATGTAGGCGACCCCACCCTTGCCCGACTGCGAGTTGACCCGGATGACCGCCTCATAGGATCGGCCCACGTCCTTCGGGTCGATCGGCAGGTATGGGATCTGCCAGTGCATCTCGCCCATCGGCTTGCCGGCCACCGCGGCCGCTTGCGCCAAGTCGTCGAAGCCCTTCTTGATCGCGTCCTGGTGCGAGCCGCTGAAGGACGTGTAGACCAGGTCTCCGGCGTACGGGTGCCTCTCGTGCACATCGATGCGGTTGCAGTACTCCGCGGTCCGGCGGATCTCGTCGATGTCACTGAAGTCGATCATCGGGTCGATGCCCTGGCTGTACAGGTTCAGGCCCAACGTCACCAGGTCGACGTTGCCGGATCGCTCACCGTTGCCGAACAAACACCCCTCGATGCGTTGCGCGCCGGCTAGCACCGCGAGTTCGGCATCGGCGGTGGCGGTGCCGCGGTCGTTGTGGGTGTGCACCGACAATGCGACGAACTCGCGGCGCGAAAGGTGCCGTGACATCCACTCGATCTGGTCCGCGTAGACGTTCGGAGTCGAGCGTTCGACGGTGCACGGCAGGTTCAGCACGATCTCGCGGTCGGGCCCGGGCTGCCAGGCATCCATCACCGCCTCGCAGATCTCCAAACTGAACTCGAGCTCGGTGTCCATGAAGATCTCGGGGGAGTACTCGAAGCCGAAGTCGGTGCCGGGCAGGTAGATTTCGGCGAACTTCATTACCGCGGACGTGCCGTCGACGGCCACGGCCCGGCACTGCGCCCGCCCGTCGCCGGGCCAGCCGAACACGACGCGTCGGAACACCGGCGCCGCCGCGTTGTACATGTGCACGGTGGCCTGGTCGGCACCAACCAGCGACTGCACGGTGCGCTCGATCAGCTCCTCGCGTGCCTGCGTCAGCACTGAGATGCGGACGTCCTGGGGGATCTTGTCGCCCTCGATCAGGCTGCGGATGAAGTCGAAGTCGGTCTGGCTTGCGGCGGGGAAGCCGACCTCGATCTCCTTGTAGCCCATCCCTACCAGCAGGTCGAACATGGCGTGCTTGCGGGCCGGGTTCATGGGGTCGATCAGCGCCTGGTTGCCGTCGCGCAGGTCGGTCGACAGCCAGCGGGGGGCCGCGGTGATCGTGCGCGTGGGCCACTGCCGGTCGGGCAGTTCGACGGCGGGGAAGGGCCGGTACCGGTGGCACGGCATGCCGGACGGCCGCTGGTTGGTCGGGTTGCTCATGAGGATGCTCTCTGGTGAGACCGGAGCGGTGTCCGGTGGCGGGAGCGGTCGGCGCAGCAGTACGGCCCGCAGCGAGGGGGCCGACCCGGGTCGACTACTCAGCCGCCCAGTGCCTCGCCGCGGCCGCGAAGGAGCAGCACGCGAGTCATGATGCGGTGAGCGTACCTTGCCGCGCTCGGCGCATGGTGTGGCCCATCCTGTACCGGGCGCCCTGGCTAGACTGCTGCGACAAACCCGTGAGGAGACTCGTGCCGCGCGCGCTGATCACCGGCATCACCGGTCAGGATGGTCTGTACCTGTCCGAACTCCTGGTTGCGAAGGGCTATGAGGTCTACGGCCTGATCCGTGGTCAGAACAACCCCAAGTACGACATGGTCGGGCGCACGGTGCCGGGCGTGCAGTTGGTCGCAGGCGATCTCACCGACCTGTCCAGCTTGCTGCGAGCCCTGCAAGTTGCCCAGCCTGACGAGGTCTACAACCTGGGCGCGATAAGTTTCGTCGCCTATTCCTGGGAACAGGCAGCGCTCACCACGGACGTGACTGCCAAAGGTGTCCTGAACATGCTGGAGGCGGTGCGGCTGTATGCCGGCGACGACTTGGGCAAGGTGCGCTTCTACCAGGCGTCCAGCTCGGAGATGTTCGGCAAGGTGCAGCAGGTGCCGCAGAACGAGGCGACGCTGCTGTGGCCGCGTTCCCCGTACGGAGTTGCGAAGGTGTTCGGTCATTACATGACGATCAACTACCGCGAGTCGTACGGCATGCACGCCTCCAGCGGCATCCTGTTCAACCACGAGTCGCCGCGGCGCGGGCCCGAGTTCGTGACTCGCAAGGTGTCGCAGGCGGTTGCCGCGATCAAGCTGGGGCGGCAGGACACGTTGACGATGGGCAATCTCGAGGCACGCCGGGACTGGGGATTCGCCGGCGACTACGTCGAGGCGATGTGGCGGATGTTGCAGCAGCCCAACGGCGACGACTACGTCGTGGCGACGGGAGAGACGCATTCGATCCGTGATCTGCTCGACGCCGCCTTCGCAGTGGTCGACATCGACGACTGGGAGCACCTTGTCGAGCAGGATCCGCGATTCTTCCGACCGGCCGAGGTCGACCTGCTCATCGGTGACGCGACCAAGGCCCGCGAGGCACTGGGTTGGAGGCCGACTGTCGACTTCGCCGCCCTGGTGACGATGATGGTCGAGTCCGACCTGCGGGCTGCTGCTCAGGGGAGCTAGGTTGCCGCGTTCGCTCATCACGGGAGTGACCGGCCAGGACGGCTGGTATCTCAGCGAACTGCTGCGCGGGCAGGGCCATGAAGTGTTCGGACTCGTCACCGACGGGGAGCCGGCACCTGTACCGCCTGAGGTCAGGCCTCTCCTCGGCGATCTGGGAGACGCTGCCTCGATCGCGGCCGCTCTCGCCGTGGCGCGTCCCAACGAGATCTACAACCTCGCGGCGATGTCGTCGGTGGCCGAGTCGTGGCGCCACCCGGAGCGTGTGGCCGACATCAACGGCGTCGGTGTGGTGCGCCTGCTGCACGCTGCCTGCGCGCTGGCCGAGCGCAGGGGCGAACCCTTGCGCATCGTCCAGGCCAGCAGCGCCGAGATCTTCGGCGACGCGAGTGCGCCGCAGGACGAACAGACCGTCATCCGTCCCACGACCCCTTACGGGGCGGCCAAGGCTCTTGCTCATCATGCGGTCGAGGTCTACCGGTCCGCTGGACTGGCGGCCAGTTCGGCGATCCTCTACAACCACGAGTCCCCCCGCCGGCCGAAGCATTTCGTCACGCGCAAGATAACGAGCGCGGTAGCCCGGATCTCGTGCGGTTCGCACGAGCAGTTGCTGCTCGGCAACCTCGAGGTCCGTCGCGACTGGGGTCACGCCGCCGACTACATGCGGGCGCTGACGATGATCGCCCGTCATCGCGAGCCCGGTGACTTCGTCATTGCCTCCGGGGTGAGTCGTTCGGTCGAGGACTTTGTCGCGGCGGCGTTCGCCTACGTCGGCATCGATGACTGGTCTCGGCATGTCGGCGTCGACCCAGCTTTGCTGCGGGCCGGCGATCCCTTCGAGAAGCGTGGTGATCCGACTCGCGCGCGCCAAGTGCTCGGCTGGGCGCCGGAGATCACCTTCGAGGGGCTGGTCGCGGCGATGGTCGACGCTGACCTGGCCATCGTGCGGCGGGAGTGAAACCCGTATCGTGGCGGGCACTTCCTCCAGCCGGACAGCGGGGTGTGCAGCGTGGCACGAACAGTGCAGAACTTCATCGACGGTGAGCTGGTCGAGCCCGCCGACGGCCGCCGGACCGAGCTAATCGATCCCGCCACCGCAGAGGTCTTCGGCTCCGCGCCGCTGTCCGGGGCCGAGGACGTCGACACCGCTTATCGTGCCGCTGCAACGGCGTTCGAGTCCTGGCGCGAGACCACCCCGTCCGAGCGCCAGCGCGCGCTG
>JBHEMN010000203.1:0-7204 GCA_046262575.1 Jatrophihabitantaceae bacterium | reverse complement strand
GTCGAGCGACGGCGAGGTCGACAGCCTCACGACCTCCTGCGCGATCCAACCGCGCGGGTTGGCGACGACGTCTGCTCGGGTCGCGGCGAGCTCCACGTCGCTGGCCTGCGGTCCGATCAACAGCCCGTAGCCGCCCGAACCGTCGACCGGCTTGAACACGAGCTCGTCGAGCCGGCCCAGGCACTCACGCAGGACGTCGGGTTCGTCGAGCCGGTACGTGGTCACGTTCGGCAGGATCGGTTGCTCACCGAGGTAGTACTCGATGAGGGCCGGCAGGTAGGTGTAGGTGAGCTTGTCATCGGCGACCCCGTTACCCACCGCATTGGCGATGGTGACGTTGCCGGCGCGCGCGGCGTTGAGCACACCAGGACAGCCGACCACCGATTCTGAACGGAAGTGCACCGGGTCGAGATAGTCGTCGTCGACGCGACGGTAAAGGACGTGGACTCTGCGCTCGCCCCGCGTCGTGCGCATGTACAGCACGTTCTCGCGGCAGAACAGGTCGCGACCCTCGACCAACTCGATACCCATCTTGCGGGCGAGGAACGCGTGCTCGAAGTAGGCCGAGTTGTAGACGCCGGGGGTGAGAAGCACGACGGTGGGGTCTTCGATGCCGGCAGGCGCCGCGCAGCGCAGCGCCGCGAGCAACAGCGCGACGTGGCCGGCGACGGGCTGCACATGCTGCTCGAGGAACAGGCCCGGGAAGACCCGCGCCATCGTGCGCCGGTTCTCCACGACGTAGGAGATGCCGGAGGGCACCCGCAGATTGTCTTCCAGCACCCGCAGCACGCCGTCTTCGTCGCGGACGAGGTCGATGCCGGCGATGTGCACGCGCACGCCGTTCGGCGGTTCCAGCCCGGCGGCCGCCCGACAGAAGTTCGTGGAGGTCGACACCAGCGAGTGGGGCACGATGCCGTCGGCCAGGACGGTCCGAGGGCCGTAGACATCGGCGAGGAAGGCCTCCAGCGCCCGGACCCGCTGGATCACGCCGGCCTCGATGCGTTCCCACTCCGCTGACGGGATCAGGCGTGGGATCAGGTCGAGCGGGAAGATCCACTCCTGCCCGGCGTGCGAGAAGGTGATGCCCTGGTCGCGCAGGCTGCGGTCGAGCACACCCACCCGCTCTTCCAGGTCGGCGCCGGACAGCAACTGCAGTGCGTCGAACAATGCTTTGGTGTGCGGGTGCGGCGCGCCGTTGCCGGCAAACATCTCGTCGTAGGCCACGCTGTGGTAGCCGTCGAAGAGACTTCCCATCCTCAAGTCGTACCAGAAGTCTGTTACGGCCAGGCTTCGTAACCGCTCGGTAACAAGAGAAGGGCAGCATTCCCCTCATGGCCTTCGTACGGCATCTTCGGGTGGGTTGCGAGTTCAGGTACGACGCCGCGGTCCAGACCCCTGCCGTCTTTCAGGTGCAGCCCTACGAAGGTGGGCCGGCGACCCTCATGCGGCAGTCGTGGGAGACCACCCCGCAGTTGGAGCGCCACGGGTACAGCGACCTGTACGGCAACGGTTGCCAGCGGCTGAACCTGCCGGCGGGGGTATCGACGGTGCGTTATGACGCGCTGGTCGTCGTACCCGATGCCACCGAGGACGTCGACCTCGAGGCGCCGGAGACGTCGGTCACCGAACTGCCCGATGACGTGTTGCACTACACCCTGCCCAGCCGCTACGTATTGCCCGACGTCCTGGGCGACGAGGCCTGGTCGCGCTTCGGCGGGCAACTGCCCGGCTACCGACGCGTGCAGGCGATCGTGGACCATGTCAACGGTCATCTGCAGTTCGGCTACGGCACGAGCACTCCGCTGTCCACCGCGGCCGACGTGCACGAAACGCGCCAGGGCGTGTGCCGTGACTTCGCCCACCTGGCGATCACCTTCTGCCGGGCGCTGAACATCCCGGCCCGCTACGTCTTCGGCTACCTCCCGGAGCTCGACGTCGAGCCGTTGCCTGACCCGATGGACTTCGCGGCGTGGATGGAGGTCTACCTCGGCGACCGGTGGTGGACCTTCGACCCGCGCAACAACCGGCCCCGTAAGGGACGGGTCGTCATCGGCCGCGGCCGCGACGCCCTCGACGTCGCCATGGTGACGACCTTCGGCGCGCCCGTGCTCGATGCCATGACCGTCTGGTCCGACGAGGTGCGGGAGGCCGGATGACGCAGGAGGCGCGCGCCCAACTAGACCGTCCGCTTCTGGACGCGGGAGACTTGGATCTCGACGCCGCCCAGCGCGTCATCTACGTGTTGCGCCAGCGCTTGCGCTACGACTACGACGGCCCCGCGTACGACCTGCACCACCGCCTCGTCGTGGTCCCGCGTGCTCGGCACGGCAGCCTGCGCCGGCGCCTGCACAGCGTCGAGGTCTCCGTTGGTGGTGCGCACGTGCGCCATCGTCGCGACCCATACGGCAACGTCGTGGTCGAGGTCGCAGTCGACGTGGTGCCGGCCTCGATCGAGTTCGCCGTTGCCGCCGTGGTGGAGCGGGTCGGCCCCCGGGTCGACGCCGTGCTGCCGGCGTCCGCGCTGAACGACCCACGGCTGCTGCGGGCCACTCGGCTCACCGCAGCCGACGAGGCGATCCTCGGGATGGCCGCGGACCTGCGAGCAGAGTCGAGTGATCACCTCGACTTCGCCGCGCGTTGCTGCGCGCAGGTGCGGGCCGCCATCAGCTACGAATTCGGCGTCACCTCCCACTCCACGACGGCTGCCGAGGCATTGGCCGGCGGCCGCGGCGTGTGCCAGGACCACGCCCACCTGGCCTTGGCAGTGTGTCGCGCCGCCGGTGTGCCGGCTCGCTACATCTCGGGCCATCTGCTCGGCGACAGCGGGACGCACGCGTGGGTCGAGGTCGTCGTGGCCGACGGCGACGGGGCCCGGGCGGTAGCCTTCGACCCCTGTAACGGCGGCCGCGCAGGCTCGCGGCATCTCCCGGTGGCAGCCGGGCGGGACTATGCCGACGTCGCACCCACCTCGGGGCACTTCGCCGGAGCCGGCCGCGGTCGGCTGAGCACGGACAAGCGGTTGGGTGTGACGATCGCAGCTTGACCCAGTTGGCCGGCCATCGAGCCCTCCTGATCCGGTCGGCCCGGCGGCCGCCCGCCGGTAGCCTGAACACATCATGAATCTGCTCGCGGTGTGGCTCGGCAAGCTCACCTTGGCGGCGCTGCGGGCACTCGGCCGCCGCGGTAACGCGCTGCCCGGGTTGGTCGTCGAGAAGGTGTTCCCGAGCTTTCTGCCGCGCGCCCTGGGCCGCCTGCCCCAGGGCGTCGTCGTCATCACCGGCACCAATGGCAAGACCACGACCACGAAGATGGTCGCGACGATACTGGCCGAGCGCTACCGGGTGCTGACCAACGACACCGGCAGCAACTTCGTGCGGGGAGCGATCACCGCGACCGTCGAGCACGCGACCTGGCGGGGCCGGCTGCCCTTCGACGTCGCGATCTTCGAACTGGACGAGGCCTGGGCGGTGCGCTTCGTCGGCCTCGTGCCCCCGCAGCGCGCCCTGCTACTCAACGTCATGCGAGACCAGCTCGACCGCTTCGGTGAGATCGACACGACTGCGGGACTACTGGGCATTGTCGCGGCGGCCACCACCGGGCACGTGGTGCTCAACCGCGACGACGAACGCGTCGCGGCCCTGGCCGAGCGGACGGCCGCCGAGGTGAGCTACTACGGCGTGGCACCGGGGCTGCGCGAGCTGTTCCCCAACGACGAGGAGCTCTACGGCGGCCCGGTGTTCCGGTCCGACAAGCCGGCCAGTGCCGAGCTGAGGCGACTGCCGGCGGGCGAGCAACCACACATCACCCTGCGCTTCGGGGACTCCGATCACGAAGTGCTGCTGCGTGCCGACGGCCCGCACAATGCCCAGAACGCGGCGGGAGCCGTCGCGCTCGCGCTCACCTTCGGGCTGGACTCCGCGACGGTTCTCGCCGGGCTGGCGAAGGTCTCGCCGGCCTTCGGGCGCGGGCAGTCCTTCGACGTCGACGGACGGCGTCTGGTGCTGCAGTTGGTCAAGAACCCGGCCGGTTTCCGGCAGACACTGCGCACGCTCGACGGGGTGACCGGGGCGGACGCCATCGTCGTCGCGATCAACGACGACTACGCCGACGGCCGCGACGTGTCGTGGCTGTGGGACGTCGACTTCGCCGGCCTGGCCGCAGCTTCCTGCCGAGAAGCGCGCCGCTCGACCGCGGGAGCCCGCGCCGCCGACATGGCGGTGCGGCTTCGCTACGACGACATTGCCGTCGACGAGGTCGAACCCGACCTGGAGAAGGCGCTGCGTTCGGCAGTCGCGGCCGTTCCCGCGGGCGGGCACGTGATCGTGTTCAGCACCTACACGGCCATGTGGGCCCTGCACGCGATCCTGTTGCGGATCGGCCAGGCCGCGTGAAACTCATCCACCTGTACCCGCGCGAAATGAATATCTACGGCGACACCGGCAATGTCCTGGTGCTGCTGCGCCGGCTGCAATGGCGCGGCATGCCCGTCGAAGTCGTCCCGGTCAGCGTCGGCGATCCGCTGCCGCACGATGCGGACATCCTTCTCGGCGGCGGGGGCCAGGACGCCGCGCAGGGGGAGATCTGTGCCGATTTCGCCAGCCGTGGCGCCGAGTTGCGGGCGTTGGCCGACGACGGAATGGTCATGTTGACCATCTGCGGGACCTACCAGATGCTCGGGCACGAGTTCGTCACGCAGGAGGGCCGGCGCATCGCCGGGGTTGGGGTGCTTGATGTCGTCACCCAAGGCCAGCCCGAGCGCCTCATCGGCAACAACTTCGTCGACACGGTCGACTGCGGCCTGCTCGTCGGGTACGAGAACCACAGTGGGCTCACCGAATTGGGGCCGGGCGCGCAACCCCTGGGCACTACCCAGTCCGGTCGCGGCAACAACGGTCGCGACCAGACCGAAGGCGCGGTACGCGACAACGTGATCGGCACGTACCTGCACGGGCCGGTGCTGGCCAAGAGCCCGCGCTTCGCCGACGAGCTGTTGCGTCGGGCACTGGCGCGGCGCGGCTCGGCCACAGACCTCGAGCCGCTGGATGACGCCTTGGCCGAGCAGGCCGCGCGGGTCGCTGTGGGTCGGCCGCGATGAGTCGCGTTCACATTCAGGCGAAGCAGCCCGGGTGGCTTCATCTAAGCTCCCCGCCCATGAGACGCCTGTTGATCGTGCTCGTGGTCACCCTCGCGCTGAGCGCGTGCACTGGCAGGAAGAAGCAGGTCGTCGTTAGGACGGTCGACGAGACAGTCCACAGCACGCTCACCCAGACGCGGACCGCCTCGCCCACCACATTTCGCCCGGCACCGACCACCACAGTGACACCGCTGGAGCCGGGCCAGCAGCCCGCAGCGGGCGAGGTCGAGAAGGCTTGCCCGTACATCCTGTCCTCACAGGACCAGGGCGAAAACAGCTTGGCCGACCTCGAGGGCGACCGCGTCTACCGCACCACGGTGCTCACTGCGACCAAGCCGGTCGGATGCCGGTTCTACTTCTGGGCTTCGCCCTACGAGGCGATCGCCGAGATCGCTGCCCGGACCTTTCCCACCAGTCTCGCGGCCCGCAACGCAATGGTGTTGACCGGCCAGGCGGGCTCCCAAGTGCAGGGCAAGCACAACATCGTCGCGGGTGTCGACGCGGTGCTGTACCGCACGAGGTTCTTCGGTCCCGACGGTGCCCGCGACTGGGCTTGCGTGTTCGCCAAAGGCCGGATCATGGTGACGGTGCGCACCCAGCGCAAGGACACCTCCCTCAACGCGCTGCTCATCGCCCAGCAGATCGCACCGAAGTTCTGAGCGCTGGCCCCAGTTCGCGCACGGCACTGCGGCCCCCGTGGCAGGATTGACGCACCGATCACCCCCGACCCGCAGGAGCTCACCGGTGTCTGCCACCCAGATCGCCACGCTGCACACCAGCGCTGGCGACATCCGCGTCCAGCTGTTCGGTAACCACGCGCCGAAGACGGTGAAGAACTTTGTCGAGCTCGCGCAGGGCGCCCGTGAGTGGACCCATCCCGGGACGGGAGAGAAGACCACCGACCGGCTCTACGACGGCACGATCTTTCACCGGGTGATCCCCAACTTCATGGTCCAAGGCGGCGATCCGATCGGCACCGGCACTGGCGACCCGGGCTACAAGTTCGCCGACGAGTTCCACCCGGAGCTGTCCTTCGACCGGCCCTACCTGCTGGGGATGGCCAATTCCGGCCCGAACAGCAACGGTTCGCAGTTCTTCATCACGGTCGCCCCAACGGCCTGGCTCACCCGCAAGCACACGATCTTCGGTGAGGTCGCCGACGCCGAGAGCCGAACCGTCGTCAACGCGATCGCCGCCAGCGCCACCGGACCGGGCGACCGGCCGGCTCAGGATGTCGCGATCGAATCGGTGACGGTGGAGCCGGCCGGGGCATGAGGCCATCGGACGGCGGCGCGACGCCGCCCGGCCAGCACGGCCCCCAGGCGGCGGGGTGCTACCGCCATCCGTACCGCGAGACGCTGGTGCGCTGCACCCGCTGCGAGCGCCCGATCTGTCCGGACTGCATGCGCCCGGCGTCGGTGGGGTTCCACTGCCCCGACGACGTCGCGCTGGCCACGAAGACAGTTCGGGCACCGCGCACCGCGGTGGGGGCGCGCTTGATGGACTCCCCCCCGCTGGTCACCGGCGCACTGATCGTGGCGAACGTGGTGGTGTACCTCGTCACCGCCGCGCAATCGGTGAAGGGCATCATGCAGCCCGGTGACGGCTCCTCGAAGCTGTTCGTGAGCTGGCAGTTGTTCCCCCGCGCGATCCACGGTCACGATCAGTACTACCGGTTGGTGACGGCGGCGTTCCTGCATGTAAGCCTGCTGCACCTGGCGTCGAACATGCTCGCCCTGTTCATCATCGGGCCGTTGCTGGAGCGGCTACTCGGCCGGTGGCGCTTCGGCGTGGTCTACCTGCTGGGCACCCTCGGCGGTTCCGCAGCGGTGTATGCCTGGGGCCAGGTCTCGACGCCGGAAGTAGGTGCATCCGGTGCGATCTTCGGGCTGTTCGCCGCCGCTGTCGTGCTGGTGCGCAAGCTCGGCTTGGACGCTCAATGGCTCATCGGGGTCATCGTGCTCAACTTCGTCTTCACGTTCTCGATCCACAACATCTCGAAGCTCGCGCATGTCGGCGGATTCATCGCGGGCGGCCTGGCCACGCTGGCGATCGGCGGGTGGCCTCAGC
>JBHEMN010000202.1:0-12798 GCA_046262575.1 Jatrophihabitantaceae bacterium | reverse complement strand
GTCCGGGAGGGCGCTCGGCACGGTTTCTCGCCGACGGACCATGCTGCGATGGCAGCGGCAGCCGCAGCGGTTGCGCCCGAGCTGGCCCGGGCCGTGGGCGGAGACCGGGTACTGGTGTTGGGCACCGAGGAGCTCATGTACGCGCCGCTGGTGCTTGCGCTCGCACTGGCCGATGAGGTCGGCGACACGGTGCACGTGCAGTTCTCGACGACCACCCGCTCGCCCGCGGTCGTGGTGGACGAGCCGGGCTATCCGATCCGCACGGCGCTCACCTTCGCCAGCCATGACGCGCCCGCAGCCGACCCAGGACAGCGGTATGCCTACAACGTGGCCGCGGTGGCGGGCGGGCGGCAGTTCACCGACATCGTTCTCGTCGTCGATGACGTCGCCGACACGCCGCAGCTGCACGCGGAAGGTGGACTCATCGCCCAGCTCGCGGGCGTCTGCGCTCGGGTGCACCTGATGACGTTGCCGGGATACCGGCCCCCCGTGGCGCTGCCCGAGCCGCTACTCGGGCCCCGCTTCGGCAGCTACGCACCGGACGAGGTGTCTTGGCTGCTGAGCGACCTGTCCGGGTACGACCTGGAAGCCCCGACCGAGGAACGTGAGGAGGCGATTCAGTCCGGCGGCGCGCACTACGCCGAGTCGCTGCCGGTCGAGTACCAGCCGAGCGCGGAGTACCAGAACCTGTTCCACGCTGCGCTCGCGCAGTCGGTCGACCGGCTGGCACACGCGGTCGGGATGGTCACCGAACTCGTGCTGGCACAGCGCGGACCCGCGACGGTGCTGGCTTCGCTCGCGCGGGCCGGCACGCCGATCGGGATTCTGATGCGGCGCTGGGCGCAGCGCACGCACGGTCTGGACCTGCCGCACTACGCGATCAGCATCGTGCGCGGTCGTGGCATCGACACCGTCGCGCTGCGCTACCTGGCCGCGCGGCACGACCCGGCCGACGTGATGTTCGTCGACGGATGGACGGGCAAGGGCGCGATCGCCCGGGAACTCGCCTCGGCGGTTGCGGCGGCGAACGCCGCGTTCAGCACGTCGTTCTCTCCCGCACTGGCAGTGCTCGCCGACACCGGCGGTTGCGTGGAGACGTTCGGCACCAGGGAGGACTATTTGATCCCGTCTGCCTGTCTGAACTCCACGGTGTCCGGGTTGGTGTCGCGCACCGTCCTCAACGATCGGCTGATCGGGCCGCGGCAATTCCACGGTGCGAAGTTCTACGCCTCGCTCGCCGACGCCGACGTCTCGATCGTCTTCCTGGACGCGGTCACCGCTCGCTTCGACGCGATCGCCGACGACGTGGCGCGGGATTGGCCGCTGCTGCGTGACTCCGACCGCCGCCCGACCTGGGCGGGTTGGGCGGCCGTGCAGGCGATCAGCAGCGCCTACGGCATCGCCGACCTGAATCTCATCAAGCCGGGGGTCGGCGAGACGACCCGGGTGTTGCTGCGTCGGGTGCCCTGGCGGGTGCTGATGCGCCCGGACGCAGCCGGAGAACTGGGTCACGTCACGCTGCTGGCTCGCCAACGAGGGGTTGAGATCGTCGAGGTGCCGGATCTGGCGTACCGCTGCGTGGGCCTGATCCGCCCAGGGTTCTCGCGGCACGCCGGCACCACAGCCCGACCCGGCAGCGCATCGTGACCGCGCGCGCCCGCCGACCGGTGCCGGTGCTCGTGGCCAGCGACCTGGATCGCACGCTCATCTACTCGACCAAGGCCTTGCGGTTGCACGGCGAACAACCGCCCGTCGTGTGCGTCGAGGTGCACGACGGCAAGGAGGTGTCCTTCATGACCGCCGCGGCCGCGCAGCGGCTCGTCGTCCTGGCGGCGGCCGTGACTCTAGTGCCGGTCACCACCAGGGTGCCTGACCAGTTCGAGCGGGTCACCCTGCCCGGCCCGACGCCGCCGTACGCGGTCGCGGCCAACGGTGGCGTGCTCTATGTCGACGGCGTCCCCGACGCGACGTGGTCGAGGAGCGTGGCACACACGCTGGCCAAGACATTCCCACTGGCAACCGTGTGGGAGCACGCCGGTCAGGTCTGCCGCCCGGAGTGGACGATCAAGCTGCGCAACGCCGCCGGACTGTTCTGCTACGCGGTCGTGCACCGCGACCGGCTCCCTGCCGGCTTCGTCGACGAGCTCAGCGCGTGGGCGGTCGAACGCGGCTGGCGGGTCTCGCTGCAGGGCCGCAAGTTGTACTGCGTCCCTGAGTCCCTCACCAAGAGCGCGGCGGTAGCGGAGGTCGCGAACCGCAGCGGCGCCGATCTCATTCTGGCCGCGGGCGATTCGCTGCTCGACATCGACTTGTTGAGCAGCGCTGACTTCGGCATCCACCCCCGCCACGGCGAGTTGCACGAGACGGCGTGGTCGGCACCGCACGTGACCCAGACTGCCGAGGTCGGGGTGTGCGCGGGCGAGGAGATCATCGAGTGGTTCGTCGAGACCGCTCGGGTCAGCGACCGCGCCGGCGGCGTGCGATCAGGATGATCAGCACCAGAGCGGCGACCGGTGCGAGCCGCTTGGCCATCGCGGGACCAGCCGACGCGACGAGGTCGATCGGCTCGACGTCAGCGGCGTCGCGGCGCGGTGCCGGCTCGGCGCGCTCGGGCGGGGCGGACACCGGGGCAGACCTCATCTCGGCAGCAGGCGCGGCGGCCTTCTCCGCGGCTGACTTCCGGGGCCGGGGCCGTGCGCTGGGGTTGGGAGGTTCGTCGCTCACCTCGGTTTGCGCGGGCGAGGTGATCGACCCAGGTTCGGGCGCAGCCGGTGCCACCGGCGCAGCGCCACCGGTCAGCTTGCCGGCCAGGCAATCCGCGAACTGCCCAATCAGTTTGTTGCCCACATCCACCATGACGCCGCGGCCGAACTGGGCCGGCCTGCCGGTGATGTCGAGGTCGGTCAGCACGGTGACCCTCGTCGATGTCCCGGACTCGGTCAATGTCGCCGTCACCTTCGCATTCGCGGTGCCGTTGCCGCGCGCGTCGCGCCCACGGGCGTCGATCACCGCGCGGTGGGCCGCCTGATCCTTCTCGACGAAGCTGGCCCGCCCCTTGTAGGTGAGCCCGATCGGGCTGAGCTTCACCTTGACCGTGCCGGTGAAATCGTCACCAGCTACGGAGTCGATCACGGCGCCCGGCAGGCACGGTGCGATGAGCTCGATGTCGAGAAGCACCCGCCACGCGTCGTCGATCACGACCGGAACGGTGAAGGAATGCTCGAGCTGCACGGGCTAGCTCCCTGCCGCAGCGAGGACCGCTCTCTTGGTCAGGACACGGGCAAGATGTTCCCGGTAGTCGGCCTTCCCGGACAGGTCGCTCGGGGCGCTGGTGCCCTCTGCCGCATGCTCGGCCGCGGCACCGATGGCCTCGGCGGACGCATCGGCGCCGGCCAGAGCCTGCTCGACGCCGGCGGCTCGTAGCGGGGTCGAGCCCATGTTGGTGAGGCCGATCCGGGCGGTGGTGATCGACCCGTTCTGGCGCCTTACGAGCGCGGCGACCGCGACGATGGACCACGCCTGGGCGACCCGGCTGAACTTCTCGTAGTGCGAGGACCAGCCCGCGCCCAACTTGGGGACCCGCACCGACGTGAGCAACTCGTCGGGTTGCAGCGCCGTGGTCAGGTAGTCCAGGAAGAAGTCCGTCGCAGCGATGCGGCGTTCGCCCGCCGGTCCGGTTGCGACGAACTCGCAATCCAGTGCCAACGCGACGGCGCCAAGGTCACCGGCCGGATCGGCGTGGGCCAGCGCACCGCCGAACGTCCCGCGGTGACGCACCGCGGGGTCCGCCACGGTCTCGGTGGCCTGTGCGATCAGCGGCGCGTGTTCGCCGATCAGGGCATCGTGCATGACGTCGTGGTGGGTGGTCATCGCGCCTATGACAATCGCGTCGCCGTCGTCATGGACGCCTTTGAGTTCGGCGAGGCGACCCACGTCGACGAGTGTCGAGGGGTAGGCCAGACGCAGCCGCAGCACCGGAATGAGCGACTGGCCACCAGCGAGGACCTTCGCGTCCTCACCGGCGGCACCGAGCGCGGACACCGCCTCGGCCACCGAGTCGGGTCGCACATAGTCGAACGCAGCGGGGATCACAGCTGCTCTCCTTCCACGCCTGAGCCGTCGGAGGTGCCGGTGCTTGCGCCGCCGTACGCGGTGGTGCCGCCCGCTGCCCGATCGGACTTCTGTGCGCCGGTCTGGAGCGCCCGCCACACCCGTTCCGGCGTGGCCGGCATCTGGACGTCATCGACCCCGAAGGGGCGCAGGGCGTCAACGATGGCGTTGATCACCGCAGGCGTGGAGGCGATGGTGCCGGCCTCGCCGACACCCTTCACACCCAGCGGGTTGCTGGTGGCCGGCGTCTCGTTGCGCTCGGTGGTGAACGACGGCAAGTCAGCCGCCGAGGGCACGGTGTAGTCGACGAACGTGCCCGTGGTCAGATTGCCCGCGTCATCGAAGACGGCCTCCTCGTACAGTGCCTGCGCGATGCCCTGCGCGAGACCGCCGTGTACCTGTCCTTCGATGATCAGCGGGTTGATCGGTGTTCCGACGTCGTCGACGCAGACGTACTTGCGGATCACCGAGTGACCCGTCTCGGTATCGACGTCGATCGCGCACAGGTGGGTGCCGTGCGGGAAGGAGAAGTTCTCCGGGTCGAAGGTCGCGTCCGAATCCAGGCTCGGCTCCATGCCCTCAGGCAGGTTATGGGCGGTGAAAGTGGCGAAGGCGATCTCGCCGATCGACATCGACGAGCCCGGCGAATCGCTGGGTACGCCCTTGACGTTGAAGCAGCCGGCTTCGAAGTCGAGGTCGTCCTCGTTGGCCTCGAGCAGGTGCGCCGCAACGCGCCTGGCCTTGGCGACCACCTTGTCCGCAGCCTGGACAATCGCGATCCCGCCGACGACGAGCGAACGCGACCCGTAGGAGTCCATGCCCTTCACCGAGGACTGGGTGTCGCCGTGGATGACTTCGACGTCGTCGAATGCGACGCCGAGCCGGTCGGCGACGATCTGGCTGAACGCGGTTTCGTGTCCCTGACCGTGCGGGCTACACCCGGTGACCACCTCGACCTTGCCCGTGGCCAGCACCCGCACCGACGCGTTCTCCCAGCCGCCGGCGACGTAGTCCAGCGAACCGAGCACCCGCGAGGGCGCGAGCCCGCACATCTCGGTGAACGTCGAAATGCCCAGGCCCAGCTGCACGGGGTCCTTGCGCGTGCGGCGCTCGGCCTGTTCCCGGCGTAGGTCGTCCCAGCCGATCAGCTCTAGCGCCTTGGCGGTGGCGGCCTCGTAGTTGCCGCTGTCGTAGGTCAGCCCCGCGATCGTCGTGAAGGGGAACTCTTGGCTGGTGATCCAGTTCTTGCGCCGAAGGTCCATCGGGTCCATGCCGAGCTCGACGGCCAGCTCATCCATGATCCGTTCGATGCCGAACGTGGCTTCGGGCCGGCCGGCGCCACGGTAGGCATCGGTTGGGGTTTTGGTGGTGAAGATGCCTTCGCAGACAAAGCGGTAGGCCGGGAACTTGTAGATCGCCGGAAACATGAACGCGCCCAGGATCGGCACTCCCGGCCCGACCAGGCGCAGATAGGCACCCATGTCGGCAAACAGGTGTACGTCCAGGCCGGTGACCGTGCCGTCACGCTGGGCGGTGATCGTGACGTCTTGGATCTGGTCACGCCCGTGGTGGGCGCTCATGAGGCTCTCGGAGCGAGATTCGGTGAATTTCGCCGGCTTGCCCAACCGGCGTGCGACGAGGGTCGTGATGATCTCCTCCGGCGTGACGACGATCTTGCCACCGAAGCCGCCGCCCACGTCGGGCGCGATCGCGCGAACCTTCTGTTCGGGGATGCCGAGGGTCAGGGCGAGCATGGTGCGCAGGATGTGCGGGATCTGGGTCGCCGACCAGATCGTCACGCCCTCGCCGTTCGGCGCAACCACGGTCGAGCGGGGTTCCATGAACGCCGGGATGAGCCGCTGCTGGATGAAGCGTCGTTTGACCGTCACCTCCGCGGCAGCCAGCGCGTCGTCGATGGGCGCGCCCGTGCCGGCCGCCCCCGACTCGAACTGCCAGGTGTAGGACCGGTTCGAGGCGGTGTTCGGGTGGACGAGCGGCGCGCCATCGGCGATCGCTTCCTCCATGTTCAGCACCGCGGGCAGGGGCTCGTACTCGACGTCGATGGCCTCCAAGGCATCCTGCGCCGAGACCTTGTCGCGCGCGGCGATCACGGCCACCGCCTCACCGACGTGATTGACCTGATTGACGGCCAAGCTCGGCGCACCCGGGTTGACCATGTCGGGGGTGACCGGCCATGCGCACGGCACATTTCCCTGCGTCTCGGCGAAGTCCTGCCCCGTGAACACGGCTACGACGCCCGGCCGCTTCTTGGCCTCGGTGGTGTCGATCGAGGTGATCGTCGCGTGCGCCATCGGGCTGCGCAGAATGGCCAAGTGGACCATGCCGGGCAGGCTCATGTTGTCGGTCCAGGTGGTGCGCCCGGTGATGAGGTGGTGGTCCTCCTTGCGGCGCCGCGACTTGCCGATCTCGGCGGACGGGCTGTCGGTCACCGCAGTCATGACTGGCCTCCGCGGTCGCTCATGCTCAGCGCCGCGGCCTGTACCGCGCGGACGATGTTCTGATAGCCGGTGCAGCGGCAGAGGTTGCCCTCGATGCCTTCACGGATCTCGGCCTCGGAGGGATCTGGGTTTTCCTGCAGGAGATCGCGCGCCGCCATCATCATCCCGGGCGTGCAGAAGCCGCACTGCAGTGCATGGCAATCGTGGAAGGCCTGCTGCACCGGATGCAATGTGCCGTCGGCGCCGGCCAGTCCCTCGACCGTCGTGATGTCGCCCCCATCGGCTTGCACGGCCAGCAGGGTGCAGCTCTTCACGCTCTGGCCGTCGAGGGACACGGTGCAGGCACCGCAATTGCTGGTGTCGCACCCGACGACCGTGCCGACCTTGCCCAACTGTTCTCTGAGGTAATGCACGAGAAGAGTTCTCGGCTCGACCTCATCCGCGTAGGTAATTCCGTCGACTGTGACATTGGTCTTGGTCATTGCGCCTCCACGGCCGGGATCCCGACGCTACCCAACTGCGGCACGCATTACGAGGGTTCCTTGTCGACCGTGGCGGTCGCAGTTCGATCGTGATCAATGTCGTGGTGAATTGGCCCGTCGATCGCGCGCAGTGGCGATCCGGTGCCCCGCCAGCGCACAGCTATCAGCTCCGCCGCCACCGAAACCGCGGTCTCCTCCGGGGTGCGTGCGCCGACGTCCAGACCGATCGGAGCGTGCAGCCGGGAGACCTCCTCGTCGCTGAGCCCGAGCTCGCGGAGCTTCTCGAGCCGGTCGGCATTCGTGCGCCGCGAGCCCATCGCGCCGACGTAGGCCAGCGGCATCCGCAGCGCGATCTCAAGCAGGGGCACGTCGAACTTCGGGTCGTGGGTCAGCACGCAGACGACGGTGCGCGGGTCGACCTCGGTATCGCGCAGGTAGCGGTGCGGCCACTGCACGATCACCTCGTCGGCGTCGGGGAACCGCTTCGCCGTCGCGAATGTCGCCCGGGCGTCGCAGACAGTCACCCGGTAGCCGAGGAACGCGCCGATGCGACCCACTGCGGCGGCGAAGTCGATCGCGCCGAAGACGATCATCCGGGGGCGCGGCGCGTAGGACGCGACGAACACCGCGATGTCGTCGCCACGCCGCTCACCGTCGGGCCCGTAGTGGACGATGCCGGTGCGGCCCTGCAGCAGCATGCCCTCGAGGTCGTCGCGTACCGCGTCGTCCAGGCGCGCACTGCCCAGCGAGCCGGTCGCGCCCTGTCCCCGCACGACGAGCCGACGCCCGAGCTGCTCGGATCCGACACCGCTGATCAACGTGGCGACCGCCACCGGCCGGCCGTCGCGGATGTCCTCAGCGACCGCGCCGAACTCGGGAAAGCTGTCCCTGTTCACCTGCTCGATGAAGATGTCGATAATGCCGCCGCAGGTGAGCCCGACGGTGTAAGCGTCGTCGTCGCTGATCCCGTAGCGCTGAAGCACGGGAACCCCAGTTTCGCGGCAGGTCTCAGCCAGCTCGTAGACCGCGCCCTCGACGCAGCCGCCCGAAACGCTCCCGACCGCGACACCGTGCGGGCCGACGAGCATCGAAGCGCCGGGTTGGCGCGGCGCGGACTTCCAAGTGCCGACCACAGTGCCTACCCCGACGCTCTCGCCCGAGCGCCACCACGCCTCGAGCTCGGCCATGACGTCACGCACGTCCCATCACCTCGGCCACGATGCGCAGCGCGTCGAAGCTGTGACCGGCGACGAGCTGATCGATATAGGGCAGAGCGGCCAACATGCCTGCGGTCGCGGGAGTGAACCCGGCCTTGCCACGGTGCGGGTTGACCCATACGACCTTGTGCGACAGGCGCGCCAGCCGCGCCATCTGCTCGCCCAGCAGCTCGGCGTCGCCGCGTTCCCAACCGTCGGAGGCGATCAGGACGAGGGCGCGACGTGCAGTGCCGCGCTGCCCCCACAGGTCGAGGAAGGCGCGCAGCGACTCCCCGAGCAGGGTGCCACCGCTCCAGTCGGGGACAGCAAGGCCCGCCGCACGCAAGGCGAGATCCGGATCGCGTCCCCGCAGCTGTCTGGTGACCCTGGTCAACCGCGTGCTGACGGTGAAGACCTCCGTGCGTGCTGGAGCCACCCGCACCGCGGCGTGCGCGAAGCGCAACAGCACGTCGGCATAGGGCGACATCGATCCGCTGACGTCGAGTAGCAGCACGAGCCGGCGTGGCTTCTCGCGCCGGCGGTCATAGACCAGCAGACCCGGTTCGCCACCGTCACGCAGCAGCGTGCGGACCGTGCGGCCGACGTCGATGCGCTCGCGGCCGCCGCGCCGACGCCGGGCCGTGCGCCTGGTGGCGACCCGCGGCGCCAGCAGGGCGATCATCCGGTTCACCTCGGCGCGCTCGTCGGGACTGAGATCGGGGATATCGTGCTGGCGCAAGATCTCGGTGGTGCTCGCGGCGGTGGCCAGCTGATCGTCATCGACCTGTTCGTCGGTGCCATCGCCGAGCAGCGGGCGCGCCCGCTCGGTCTGGACCGCAGTGGAGCGCAGGGCCGGCTCGGGCAGCGCAGGTCCGCGCCCGCGGAACCAGATGTCGAACAGCGCGTCGAAGCGCGGCAGGTCGTCCGGTTCGGAGCACAGCGCGAGCCGGGTCGCCCAGTACACCTGCTCGACGTCGAGGGCATCGACATGGTCCAGCGCGGCGATGCTGGTGGTGAGGCGGGTGCGGTCGGCCCCGACCCCCGCCCCGCGCAACGCCCTGGCGAAGCCCGTCATCGCGCGCAACGGGTCCACCGTCATCGCCGTCATCGCAGCTGCTCGGCGAGCTGGGGCAGGATGTCGCGGCGGACGCGCACCTCGTCCTCGTGGTACTTCACCGCCGCGCCGAGGGTGGCCGCCGCCAGGTCCGGGTCGAGTCCGGAGGCGCCGAGGATGTGCAGCGCTCGCGCCCAGTCGATCGTCTCGGCGATGCCCGGCGGTTTGAGCAGGCCGGATTCCCGAAGCCGGCTCACTGCGGCAGCGACGTCGCGGGCCAGCCGCTCGGGGACGTCGGGGATGTGACGGCGCACGATCTCGACCTCGCGCGCGAAATCGGGATGGGCCACCCAGTGGTAAAGGCAGCGGCGTTTGAGCGCGTCGTGTACCTCACGGGTGCGGTTGGACGTGAGCACGACCAGCGGCGGCGTCTCGGCGCGGATCGTGCCGAGTTCCGGGATGCTCACCGCGTTGTCGGCGAGCACTTCGAGCAGAAACGCCTCGAATTCGTCGTCGGCCCGGTCGATCTCGTCGATGAGCAGTACCGACGGGCTGTGTTCAAGCGCCTGCAGGATGGGCCGGGCGACGAGAAAGCGCCGGTCATACAGAGACGCCTCGAGTGCAACCGTGTCCGCGCCGTCACCGGCTGCCCGCAGGTGCAGGATCTGGCGCGGGAAGTCCCAGTCGTAGAGAGCCTGGCTGGCGTCGATGCCCTCGTAACACTGCAGCCGCACCAGCCTGGAACCGGTGATCTGGGCCAGTGCTTGCGCCAGGGCTGTCTTGCCGACTCCGGGGTCGCCCTCCACGAACAGCGGCCGGCCCATGCGGATCGCCAGGTACGCGGCCGTCGAGACGCCGACGTCGGGCAGGTAACCGACCCGGTCGAGAGCGTCGGCCACTGCCGCCGGGCGGTCGAACGAACTCGGATGCATCCCTCGAGCATCACCTGTTTGCCTCGTCCGCGCATAGTGTGATGGGCGTGGCACGGGTGGTCGGGGCGGTGCTGGCGGCCGGATCAGGCAGCCGGATGGGTTCGCCGAAGGCCGAGTTGCGGGTCGACGGGATGCGCCTGGTCGAGCGGGCGGTGGCGGCGCTGAGCGACGGTGGCTGCGATTCGGCGCTCGCGGTGGTGCGCGCAGGGGTAGCCGTGCCCGGTGCCCAGGTTGTGGTCAACCCCGATCCCGAACGGGGGATGCGCTCCTCGCTCGCGTTGGCTGTCGACGCCGCTGACGGTGACGCACTTGCCGTGCTGCTCGTCGACATGCCGGGCGTGGCCGCCGCCGCAGTCCGGACCGTCGTCGCCGGGTGGGCTCCCGGCCGCGTCACCGTAGCGACCTACGCCGGCCGCCGCGCCCACCCAATCGTGATGTCGATCGACCTCTGGCGCGAAGCGCTCAACGTGGCCGGCGCCGACGAGGGCGCGCGGGCGCTACTGGCAGCTCGTCCCCACCTCATCGACGAGATGCCCGTCCACGGCGACCCAGCTGACCTCGACACACCCGGTGATCTCACTAAGTGGGATCAAGCTCGCCAACCCCGGCCGAGATGAGTGCACCTACTCCTCGATCGGGCTGATGCCCGCGCGATGGCGCTGCGCGAGCTCCGGGTAGAAGGCGGGGTTGACCTGCACCCACATCTCGGCCGGCGTGCCCGCGAGTGCTCTCTTGACGACGGCGGGAGCCCCGGCCGCGAGAACTCCGGGAGGGATGACGGTGCCCGGCGACACCATCGAGTGCGCCGCCACCAATGAGCGGGCGCCGATCCGAGCCCCGTCGAGAACGATGCAGCCGTTGGCGACGAGCGACTCGTCCTCGAGGACCGCGCCGTGGACGACACACTGGTGAGCCACCGTCGCCCCGCGGCCGATCTCCGTCGTTACGCCGGGCGGGCAATGCAATACCGAACCGTCCTGCACATTCGCCCGGGCACGGATGACGATGGGCCCGCAGTCGCCGCGCAGCACCGCGCCGTACCAGATCGATGCGCCTGCCTCGACCGTCACGTCACCGATCAGCGTGGCGGTGGGCGCGATGAACGCGTCGTCCGCGATGCGCGGTCGCATGCCCTCGAACTCATAGATGAACACGGCGCCACCTTGTCATGAGTAGATCCCGCTAGCCACGCCGGCCAGCCACCGGGCCACGCAGCGACCGCCGCAGGGCAGCCAGCGCGGATAAGCACCCCGGGCCCACGGGCGCACCGCACTAACATTCCTCCCGTCGATCCGTTTCCGCAGCCGCCCGGCCGAAACCCACAGGAGCCATCGTGCCCGCCAGCCCCGCGCCCCCCGAGCCAGCTCGGACCGTCCGGGTCTCGGCTGGCACGACGGCGCTCGGTGCGCTGCGCGAGGCCGGAATCGACGTGAATGGCCCGTTGGGAGCGGTCGTCGTGCGGGAACCCGCAAGCCGGGCGTTGCGGGATCTGTCCTGGACGCCGAGCGCCACGGTCGACGTTGAGATCGTGACCGCCGCTTCGGCCGACGGTCTCGCGGTGCTGCGGCACTCGGCCGCGCACGTGATGGCCCAAGCCGTACAGGACCTCTTCCCAGGCACGCTGCTCGGCATCGGGCCACCCATCGAGAACGGCTTCTACTATGACTTCCTGCCCTCCCGGCCGTTCACCCCCGACGATCTCGACGCGATCTCCAAGAGGATGGCTGAGATCATCAAGTCAGCTCAGCGCTTCGCGCGGCGGCCGATCGACGACGACGACGCGCGCGCGGAGCTGGCCCACGAGAGGTTCAAGCTCGAGCTCATCGGGCTGAAGGGCAACGCCGACGACGAAGCCGCGGTCGAGGTCGGCGCCGGCGGCTTGACCATGTACGACAACGTCGAAGCCGACAGCGGGCAGCAGGTGTGGACGGATCTGTGCCGCGGCCCGCACCTGCCGACCACTCGGCGCATCCCCGCGTTCAAGCTGATGCGCACTGCTGCGGCCTACTGGCGCGGCAGCGAGCAGAACGAGCAGCTGCAGCGGATCTACGGCACGGCGTGGGCCAGCCGGGACGATCTCAAGGCCTACCTGCAGCAACTCGAGGAAGCCGCGAAACGCGACCATCGCAAGCTCGGCATCGAGCTGGACCTGTTCAGCTTCCCCGACGAGCTCGGCTCCGGGCTGGCCGTCTTCCACCCCAAGGGCGGCATCTTGCGCCGCGAGATGGAGAACTACGTCCGGCAGCGGCACATCGACGAGGGCTTCGAGTTCGTGAACACCCCGCACATCAGCAAGGACGGGCTGTTCCACACCTCCGGACACCTGCCCTACTACGCAGACACCATGTTCCCGCCGATCGAGCTCGAGGGTTCGGAGTACCGACTCAAGGCGATGAACTGCCCCATGCACAACCTCATCTACCGGTCCCGGGGCCGTTCCTACCGCGAGCTGCCGCTGCGGCTGTTCGAGTTCGGACACGTCTACCGCTACGAGAAGTCCGGCGTCGTCCACGGCCTGACACGGGTGCGCGGCTTCGAGATGGACGACTCCCACTCCTACGTCAT
>JBHEMN010000201.1:0-8526 GCA_046262575.1 Jatrophihabitantaceae bacterium | reverse complement strand
CTCTTCGGGCGGTCCATCGGCAGCGTCTGGGTCGCCAGCACATGCTCGACCTGGGAGGTACCGATTCCGAACGCGAGCGCACCGAACGCACCGTGCGTGGACGTGTGGGAATCGCCGCACACGATCGTCATACCCGGCTGGGTGAGGCCGAGTTGGGGCCCGATAACGTGCACGATGCCCTGTTCGGCATCGCCCATCGGATACAGCCGTACCCCGAAGTCCGCGCAGTTCTTGCGCAGCGTCTCGACCTGGACGCGGCTCACCGGGTCGGAGATCGGGGCGAAGATGTCCTGGGTCGGGACGTTGTGATCCTCGGTGGCCAGCGTGAGGTCGGGGCGGTGTACCGGGCGGCCGGCAACACGCAGGCCGTCGAACGCCTGCGGGCTCGTGACCTCGTGAACGAGGTGCATGTCGACGAACAACAGGTCGGGTTCACCGGCGGCGCTGCGGATGACGTGGCTGTCCCAGAGCTTGTCCGCGAGGGTCCTACCCATGACACCCTCTCCCGCTTGCATCTCATTATTTGAGACAATAATATCGCTGTATGGGAAAGACTAGCAGTGCTCTTCAGCTGAGCGGAATCGGAGTGGTGGACAAGGCGGTGGCGATCCTGGCCACAACCGCGGCTGCGCCACGCACGTTGGCCGAACTCGTCGAGGCGACCGGACTCCCGCGCGCGACAGCACACCGCTTGGCGGTAGCGCTCGAGGTGCACCGGCTGCTGGCCCGCGACATCGAGGGTCGCTTCATGCTCGGCACCAGGGTGGGCGAGTTCGCCGCGGCGCTGCCCGATCCACTGATCACGATCGGGCAGGCGGTGCTGGCCTGGGTGCGTGACGAGAGTGGCGAGAGCGCCCAGTTGTACCGGCGCGACGGAAACGACCGGGTCTGCATCGCAGCGGCTGAGCGGGCCAGCGGGCTACGCACCACCGTGCCCGTCGGCTCGCGCCTGCCGCTGACTGCGGGCTCCGGAGCACAGGTACTGTGCGCATGGTCGGCACCGAGCTCGCTGCAGGACGTGTTCGCCTCATCCGAGTTCACCGGGCGCTCGCTGGGCGAGGTCCGTCGGCGCGGCTGGGCCCAGTCCGTGGGTCAGCGCGAGGCGGGAGTCGCCTCGGTGTCGGCTCCGGTCCGCGCCCCCGACGGCGAACTGCTTGCCGCCATCTCCATCTCCGGCCCGATCGAACGCTTGGGCCGCACGCCGGGGCAACGATTGGCGCCGGTTCTGCTCGCCGGTGCCCGGCGCATCACCGCCGCCCTCGCCTGATCGTCGTCCGCGCGCCACCTCGCCGACCTTGCGCCACTCACCCCACCCAAGCCGGTACGTCCTGCGAGCTACCAGCTTGCGGCGACGTAGGTCGTCTCCAGGTATGCGTCGATGCCCTCGTAACCGCCCTCGCGGCCCAATCCGGACTGTTTCACGCCGCCGAATGGCGCAGCGGGATCGGAGACCAGGCCGCGGTTGAGACCGATCATGCCGACCTCGAGCCGCTCGCAGACCCGCAGGCCCCGGGCCAGCGAGCCCGCGTATACGTAGCCGGTCAGACCCATCTCGGACGCGTTGGCGATCGAGACCGCGTCGTCGTCGTCGCGCACGGCGAGGATCGGGGCGACCGGGCCGAAAATCTCCTCGGTGGCTACTGCGCAGTCGCGGGGCACGTCGGCCAGCACGGTCGGCTGGTAGAAGAACCCCCGGCCGTCGCCCCGCGCGCCACCGATAACGACCCGCGCCCCGGCAGCGACCGCGCTGTCGACCTTCTCGGCAATCCCGTCGACGGCGCGCTTGTTGATCATCGGGCCGAGCTGGGTCTGCTCCTCGGTACCGGGCCCGACCCGCAACGAGCCCATCCGGGCGGCGAGCTTCGCGGCGAACGCCTCCGCGATGCCCTCCTGCACAAGGAACCGGTTGGCTGCCGTGCAGGCCTGCCCGCCGTTGCGCATCTTGGCCACCATCGCGCCCTCGACGGCCGCATCGAGGTCGGCGTCGTCCAACACGACGAACGGAGCATTGCCGCCGAGCTCAAGCGAGGTGTTGATGATTCGATCGGCGGCCTGCTTGAGCAGCGTGCGCCCGACCCCCGTGGACCCGGTGAACGACAGCTTGCGCACCCGATCGTCGACCAGCGCCGCCGCGACGAGCTCGCCGGGCCGGTCCGTGGTCAGAACGTTCACCGTGCCTGCCGGGGCCCCGGCCTCCGTGAGCAGTTGCGCGAGGAGCAACGCCGTCAGCGGCGTCTCGCCGGCGGGCTTGAGCACGACGGCGCAACCGGCCGCGAAGGCCGGCCCGATCTTGCGGGTGGCCATGGCGGCCGGGAAGTTCCACGGCGTGAGCAGCAGCGCTACGCCTACCGCCCGGCGGAAGGTGAGGATGCGGTTCGCCCCAGACGGGGCGATGCGCAGGGCGCCGTCGATGCGGACCGCCTCCTCACTGAACCAGCGGAAGAACTCGGCGGCGTAGGTGACCTCGCCGCGGGCGTCAGTGAGCGACTTGCCCATCTCCAGCGACATCAGAAATGCGATCTCCTCCCGGCGGGAGATCATCAGCTCAAACGCCCTGCGCAACACCTCGCTGCGCTCGCGCGGCGCCGTGGCGGCCCAGTCCGGCTGAGCCGCAGCCGCTGCGGCCAGCGCCCGGTCGAGGTCGTCGAGGCCGGCGCGTGGCACCGAGGTGATCTGCTCGCCGGTTGAGGGGTTCAGCACGGCAAAGCTGCCTGCCGACCCATCGCCCCATTTGCCGTCGATGAACAACCCGGTCGGCGTTCCTGCAGGGAGCGTCATGTCCTCGGTCGCCTCTCTGGACGGGACCGGCCGTCCGGTCGCCACCATCCAGCTTGCCATCAGCCGTCGCGGCGACACGGACGATGCCGAGCGAATCGGGGCGGGCGCCGCCAAAGGTGACGCGACAAGCCCGCGCCGGCGCTTGCGCCGGTCCGTCGAGGGTGCGGGCTAGGGTCGTTCCCATCGGCCGGTGGGCGGGGGCGAGACGATGCGCGGCGACGAGGTACGCGACACCGCAGCCTTGCTGGGCACGGCGCTGGGCGAGCTCGCCGACGTCGCCGCTGCCGTGCATCATTCACTGGCCGAGCGGGTGTTCGGCCTGCTGGGTGCTCCTGGGGCGCCCGTCCGCGCGATGCACGACGCAATTGCCGGAGTGGCTTACGGCTCGGCACGGCTGGGTGTGCGCGTCGTGCCCAGCGCCGCGGGAGGCGTGGCCAGCGCGATGCGCAGCCCCGAGGCCCAATCCGCGCTCGACGCGGCACGGGGCCGATTCGCGTTCGGCGCCATCAACGGGTTCTGGGGGGACCGGCTGGCCGAGCAGCTCCCCTCGCTCGCCCCGCCGATGCGCTTGCGCACCCACGAGGGGCGCCTGCGCAGGGCACCGGTCAACGTCGTCCACGACGTCGGTGCCGCCGCGACGGGACGCGTCGTCGTCTTCCTCCATGGGCTGTGCGAAAGCGACCTGTCGTGGTGGCTCGGTGCCGAGAAGCACTGGGGCGAGCGCAACGTCACCTACGGCTCGCTGCTTCGCGATGCCGATGGGTGGACCCCGCTGTATCTCTCCTACAACTCTGGGCTGCATATCTCGGCCAATGGACGCGAATTGGCTGACCAACTCGAAACCCTCGCCACCAGCTGGCCGGTGCCGCTCACCGAGATCGCTCTGGTCGGTCACTCGATGGGCGGGCTGGTTGCGCGCAGTGCCGGCCACCAGGGCACCGAGTTTGGCCACGCCTGGGTGTCCGCGCTGCGGCACATCGTCGGCCTGGGGGTGCCGCATCTCGGGGCGCCGCTGGAACGATTCGTCAACGCCGGCACGCACGCCCTCGACCGGTTGCCCGAGACCCGGCCGTTCGCGACCTGGCTCAACCGCCGCAGCGTCGGGATCAAGGATCTTCGGTACGGTGCCGTGCTCGAAGCCGACTGGGTCGGCGTCGATCCCGACGAACGCCTGCGCGACCGGTGCACGCCGGCCACCTTGTTGCCGGGCGTGGCCTATTCCTGCGTGTCGGCGACCCTGTCGCGCAACCCACACGGCATTCTCGCGCACGACCTGCTCGTCGCCCACTCCAGCTCGACCGGCGCCGGCCGGACCCGGCGCATCGAGTTCGATCCGCAGCGCTCGTTCCACCTGGGTCGCAAGCACCATTTCGCTCTGCTCGGCGATCCACTCGTATACGACCAGTTGCGGCACTGGCTGGCCGGGGCCGACGGGGCCGCGCTGCCGAAGGACTCCCCCGTCATGGATTGGCCTGAGGCGTGATCACCGTGGAACGCACCGTGGAAATCGACCGTCCCGTCGAAGTCGTCTTCACCTTCCTAGCCGATTTCACCCATACCGAGCAGTGGGATCCCGGCACCGTGAGCACCACCCGCACCGACTCGGGCCCACTGCGTGTCGGGGCCCGGTTCCACAACGTCTCCGAGTTCCGCGGGCGGCGCACCGAACTCGATTACCGGGTCGTGCGCTTGGACCCGAACGAACACCTGACGTTCACCGGCGACAACCGCACGGTGACGGCGAGCGACGACATGGCCTTTCGATCGACCGGGTCGGGCACGCACATCACCTACCGGGCGCACTTCCGGTTCAAGCGCTGGGCACGACTGGCCGAACCGCTGCTGCGGCCCGGGTTCGGCAAGATCGCCGACCGAACCGTCGCCCAGTTGCGAAGCGCCCTGGAGACGCTGCCCCGCTGAAAGCCCTACCCCGGCCAGGTGTGCACCGGCTCGTTGCTGTGCATGTGCTCGACGTAGCGGCGCAGCATCTCGCGCAAGGAGTCGGCCCGCTCCAGCGGCTGCTTCTCGTCGTCGATGCGGTGGAAGGTGCGCGCCTGCCACTCGGCGCCGTTGGTGTGTGTGATGCAGCGTTGCTCGATGACGCCCAGCAGCCGGTCAGCAATGGCGGAGTCCACATCCCAGGCGGCCAGTCCCTGATGCGCAAGGGGCAACAGGCGGCGCAACACGAGCTCGGTGGCCGGAACCTCGCCCAGGCCGGGCCAGTAGATTTTCGCATCGATCCCGTGCCGCGCGCCGGAGTTGAAATTGTCCTCGGCCGCCGCGAACGACATCTGGGACCACACCGGCCGGTCCTGCTCGGCCAGCACCCGAAGCAGGCCGTAGTAGAACGCGCCGTTGGCCAGCACGTCGACCACGGTCGGGCCCGCGGGCAACACCCGGTTCTCGACCCGTAGGTGCGGTTTGCCCCGGAAGACGTCATAGATTGGTCGGTTCCATCGGTAGATGGTGCCGTTGTGCATCCGTAGCTCACCGAGGCGCGGGGTATCGCCGCGCGCCAGCATCTCGCCCGGATCCTCGTCCTCCGTGACGGGAAGCAGTGCCGGGAAGTAGGTGACGTTCTCCTCGAACTGGTCGAAGATGGAGGTGATCCAGCGTTCACCGAACCACACGCGTGGTCGCACGCCCTGCGCCTTGAGCTCGTCCGGGCGGGTGTCGGTGGCCTGTTCGAACAGCGCGACGCGGGTCTCGCGCCACAGCTCCTTGCCGAAGAAGAAGGGTGAGTTCGCGCCGAGGGCAAGCTGCACGCCGGCCATGCATTGGGCAGCGTTCCAGGTGTCGGCGTAGTTCTGCGGGCTAACCTGCAGGTGGAACTGGACGCTGGTGCACGCAGCCTCGGGTGCGATCGTGTCGGCATAGGTCGACAGCCGTTCCGGGCCGTCGATCGAGATCTGCAGGTCCTCTCCCCGTGCCGCGAAGATCTGTTCGTTGAGAAGCGCATACCGCGGATTCGCGCTCAGGGCTTCACCGGTGAGGTGCTCGCGGGTGAGGGTAGGAAGCACGCCGATCATCACGATGTGCGCGCCCACGGATCGGGAACGTTGCTCGGCGTCGTTCAGGCTGGCCCGCAGCTCACGCTCGAGCACGTCGACGGAGTCGCCGCTGAGCCCGCGCGGCGCGACGTTGATCTCGATGTTGAACTGGCCGAGCTCGGTCTGGAAATCATCGTTGGCGATGGCGTTGAGCACCTCGGCATTGCGCATCGCCGGATTCCGGTCGGCGTCGACGAGATTGAACTCGATCTCCAGACCGGTCAGCGGGCGTTCGAAGTCGAACTTGGACTCCGTGAGCATGCGGGCGAATACGTCCAGGCAGCGCCTGACCTTCTCGCGATAGCGCTGACGGTCCTGCCGGCTGAACTCGGTACGGTCAACGTCCTCGCCCATGGCGACACCTCCACGCGATCGACCTCACGCAGAGCCTGGCAGAGTCAGCCGTTCGCGTCTGCCCTCGAGCGAACGCTGCCCTCGTCGAAGGCGGCTACCCATTCTCGGGGGGCCGGCATGCCCGGGTCCTCGCCATCGTCCTCCAAGCTTGGCACCGGCTGGGCGGCGGAGAGGCGTTCGCAGGCGTCGCCGGCGCGCGGGTCGACAGCGAGGGTGCAGAACAGCCAGACGACGACGCTGAGCACAATGGCGATGACGGCCAGGACAACCGCGGCGATGCCCGCGCTGGGTCCTGCAAACACAGCCGTTACTGACGAACCGCCCGGCATCACGATCTGCGCTGGAATCGCGGCCGGAACCCGGCGCTGGGCGTAAAGGTGGACATGGGATCCCCACGGGTGGATCACCGGACATCGCCAGAGTCGAGCTGATGCTCCCGATCAACGCCGGCCGGGGTGCTGGCTCTGGCCCGGCTGGGTTCTCAACCACTCTCGATCGTACGCCCTGCTCAGGTCGGCAAGAAATGTGAGCCCGGGATCCCGAGCTGCGGCGGACCCAATCGACTCACAGCTGGCCGGGTGGGTCGGCCAGCCAGGCCCGGATGGCGGCGCCGTGCTGATCGAGGACGGGCGGCGCCTGGTGCGCTCGCGGCGCGGCGCCGTCGAAGCGCAGCGGGGGGCCGGGCAACGTGATTGCTCCGAGCGCGGCGTGATCGACGCCGATGAGCAGCCCCTGCGAGCGGGTCTGGTCCCAGGCGTAGACCTCGGCGAGGTCGCGTACCTTGCCGGCCGGAACGCCGAGGGTGTCCAGTCGCTCGAGCAGCTCCGCAGCGGGATGGGCGGCGAATGCGCGCTCGATTGCCGCGTTGACCGCGTCCCGGTCGGTCACCCGCGCGGGGTTGGTAGCCCAATCCGGGCGGTCCAGGTCGAATGCAGGCGCGAACCGGCGCCACAGCCCGTCACTGCCGACCGCGATCTGAACCGGCCCGTCCGCGGCGTGGAACAGTCCGTAGGGGCAGATCGACGGGTGGTGCCCACCGGTGGCGTGGGGCACCTCGCCGGCCACGGTGTAGCCGGTGCCTTGGTACGCGTGCGCGCCCACGATGGCCGCGAGCAGGCTGGTGCGCACGACCCGGCCGTGCCCGGAGCGCGAGCGCTGGTGCAGCGCAGCGAGCACGCCGTACGCGCCGTACATGCCAGCGAGTAGGTCGCCGATCGGGACGCCGACCCGCGTCGGTTCGTCCGGGGAGGGGCCGGTCAAGGACATCAGCCCGGCCTCGCCCTGCGCGATCTGGTCATAGCCCGCCCGGTTGCCCTCGGGACCGTCGTGACCGAAGCCGCTGATCGACAGCACAACGAGGCGGGGGTTCAACGCGTGCAGGCGCTCGGTCGCGAATCCCATTCGGTCCAGCACGCCGGGCCGGAAGTTCTCGACGAGCACATCAGCCCGGCCCACGAGCGCGGCCAGCGTATTGCGGCCGTCGTCGCTCCTCAGGTCGAGCGCGATCGACTCCTTGTTGCGGTTGCAGGACAGGAAGTACGCCGAGTGCTCCTTCCCGTCGCTGCCCGGCAGGAACGGTGGACCCCACGAACGGGCGTCGTCGCCGCCGTCGGGCGTCTCGACCTTGATGACCCGAGCGCCCAAATCGCCAAGCATCATCGCCGCATGCGGTCCGGCGAGCGCGCGGGACAAGTCGATCACGAGTATGTCGCTCAGCGGGGCGCCGGCATCGGTCACGCCATCCACGTCCGCATGCGCAGCGCCACTCATCGGCTCAGGCTAGCCAGTCGCGATCGTCGCAGAGCTAGTCCGCCGCCCTCGACCCTCCTGGGATGCGCACCTGACGGTGTCGCATTGACCGCGAAGGGTGTGGGCCACACGCTGGTCGGGTGAAGCTGAAGCTCGACTTGCACGAGATCTACAACCGCGGCGATGACATCGAGCGTGCCCTGCATGCCGTCATTGCCGAGGCCGTGGCCAAGAAGGTTCCGCTCGTAGAGATCATCCCGGGTAAGGGTTCGGGACAGCTGAAGAAACGCGTCCTGCGCTTCCTCGACCAGAAGGAGATCAAGGTGCTCTACCATCGCGTCGTGAAGGACTCGGACAACTTCGGCCGAGTGTTCGTCCACTTCCGCTGGAAGTGAAGCCCGACCTGCCTACCGCCGTCTCAGGTGGGGGTCGGGAAGTGATAACTGGCCGGCGCGGCGTGATCTCGCACTGCCCAACGGGAGGTGACGACCTTGGCGCGAGTGTAGAAGGACACGCCCTCGGGACCGTGGACGTGCTTGTCTCCGAACAATGAATCCTTCCACCCGCCGAACGAGTAGTAGGCCATCGGCACCGG
>JBHEMN010000200.1:0-7883 GCA_046262575.1 Jatrophihabitantaceae bacterium | reverse complement strand
GCGTCCGGGGCTGGCGCGGGGTCGGGGGCCGTCGCCTCCGGGGCCACGACGTCGGCAGCAGCTGGGACCGGCGCCACTGGGGCATCCGCCACCGCGGCCGGTGGCGCCCAGCTTGGGACGATACCGGGCGCGGGCCTGGCGACAGGCGTTGGCCGCGGTGTAGGCCGCGCCGCGTGGCACAGCCGTCGGCTGCTGATCGGCGGCGGCGTCGCGGCGGCAGTCGTGGTCGCGAGTGTGGTCGCATACGCGGCGACCCGATCCGAGAGTTCGAGCGCACCGCTGGCGGCCGGGCCGACTAGGTCAGCAGTCGCCACGCCCCTGACTGGGCCGTCTACGCCGCCGTCCGGGCCGCCGCTCAGCGGCTCGCTCTCGCCGGCGGCTCAGATCACCCTTCCAGTAAGCAGGACAACCGCCCGCGCCCGACTAGATTCGGCATGTGCTGGTTGCGCCGTCACACTGCGCACCGCGAGCTACCTGTTGAACAACGGAGCTTCCACATCGCACGTCGACAATGGCAGTTACAGTCTGGTCACGGCTGCCGCCAACGGCCAAGCCGTCTTCGACTTATCAGGGCAATTGCGCGTCGGCTCGATTCATGTGACCAAAGGCGCGGTGCTGACGACACAGTCCGCGCAGAACCTCTATTACAGCGTGATCCTTGTTATCCAAGATCAGGCCGGGGAGTACCAGGAACTGACCATGCAGGCCAGTGGCGAGCCGGCGACGACGGACTGCACCCTGACCATCGACACCGCGACGACCACGGACGTGACGGGAAAACTCAGCTGCCCGAACGTCGCCACCAAGGACGGCAGGTACGCATACGCAGTGGACCTGGACTTCGCGTTCACCAAGTGAGCCGCCCCCGACGGGAGCGCGGGATTTCAGCTCCCCTTGGAGTGTCGGGAGTGATAACCTCCGCTCAAAGGCCGGGAAAGGCCGAGCGAGCGGCGCCACGGGTCCAGAAATTCTGGCCGCGGCCGCCCTCGATTTCTTGAGACCGGGGGGGTCCGAATGAAAAGAGTTGTTGCTGTCGTCGCCGTGAGCGCCGCCGTGGCGGCGGTGCTGTCCTCCTCCGGAGGAGCCGCGGCCGCGAGGCCCAGCGCCACCGGCTTCACTGATTTCACCGTCGCGGCCACGCCACCGAACCCGGCAGGCACGCTGTGTCCTGGATCATCGCTTTGTTACAACGGCGCCGCTGAGCCGGCGATCGCCGTCAGCCCCGCTGGTCGTTTCTTCGGCGCTTCCGAGAACGGGTTGGGCGGGGGCACGTTGGCCTGGACCTCCGGTGACAACGGGCTGCACTACGCCTCGACTCCGTCGCCCAATGACGTATCAGTTGCCTCGACCTCAGTCGGTGCCGAATCGGGTTTGCAGCCCGGGGGTGGTGACACCGACGTGGCGGTCGCAACGGCCCCCAATGCCCTCGGAACCTACAACGCCTATGTCGTCTCCTTGACGCTCGCGAACATCGATGTCTCGACGTCGGTCGACAACGGCACGAGCTGGTCGCTGAATCCCGCGACCGCCCTGCCCATCGACGATCGCCCCTGGGTGGCGGCGACCGGCGCATCGAAGGTCTGCATCTCCTACCTGACCGCTCCAGGCATACTGCTCCCGCAGGCCGGCCTGCACGTGCAGTGCAGCAACGACGCCGGGGCGACGTTCCCACAGGTGGCTGACGCGTATGACACCTCGACGGTCGGCCTGGGCGCCTCGCAGGGCGGTAGCCGTACGGGCAACCTGACCTTCGACCCGTCGAACCCGCGCACCATGTACACCGTCTTCGCATATGCGAACGTCGAGGACGCCGTCAACCCGACCGCGCTGCTGCACAACGTCGGAATCGCCGTCTCGAACGACGGCGGCGTCACCTGGCACGACTATGCGGTACACCTCAATCCCGACGTCACCGCGAAGTATGACAACCAGTTCGTGAACGTCGCGGTGGACAAGGCCGGCGTCGTCTACGTCGCCTACTCCGACAACAGCGGCGTGTTCTACCAGTACTCCACCGATCACGGGCAGACCTTCGCGGCGCCCGTGCGCGTCTCGCAGGGCACCGACACCGCGGTCATGCCGTGGCTTGCCGCCGGCGACAGCGGCAAGATCGATCTCGTCTACTACCAGGCCGTCGGCTACGCCGGAAATCCGGAAACAGCCCCAGCGAGCGTGGCCTGGAAGGTCGTCATGGCGCAGAGCCTCGCCGCCGCATCGGCAGCGCCTGGCTTTAACTACACGACCGTGAACCCCGTTGTGCACCACGGTGGTGTTTGCGAGGGCGGAGCGCTCTGCACTGGCAACCGGGACCTCTACGACGACTTCGGCATTGAGGCCTCACCGACCACCGGACTGGCTTCGATCATCTACTCGGACGACCAGTACCAGAATGACGCCAACCACAAGCCGAACGCCGTTCTGGGGTGCACGCCCGCCAAGAGCGACACCGGGTCGTGTGATCACACGAACATCGCTACCCAGACGAGCGGCACGGGCATCTATTCGACGAAGAAGCCGCGGTAAACGCTGCACGGGCGCACGGACAACGGACGCGTCTGCCTGCTCGCGATCACCGAGTATCGCCAAGCGGCTCGCACCGAGTCGGGCAAGCACCGCCAGCTTGTGGGCGCTTCGGGCTGGTAGCTGCAGTGGGGCGCAGACTCGACGCAACCAGGGCAGCGCACCGTCGCTGAAGATGGGGCAGTTGCCTCATGCCCCGGTGCGGGAGCGGCGCCAAGCTTCAGTAGTGCCGGACATCTCGTCCGCGCCAGGTCTCAGGAGGAACCGATGCCGAGGACGTCGAAGGCCAGCATCAAGAGCGTCGATCACGGGTTGGTCGAGGACAGCAGCACCGAACTGGACGGGTACACCGTCAACTTCGTCACCTTCAAACAGGCATGCGACATGACCCCGCTGCTGAAGGGATTGCCCGGCGACAGCTGCCAGTGCCCGCACTGGGGAGTGCTCGTCAAGGGCCGGATCACCATCCGCTACGACAACCGCGAGGAGGAGGTCGTGGAAGCCGGTGACGTGTTCTACATGTCGCCGGGACACGTTCCCGTCTTCGAGAACGGCAGCGAGATCATCCAGTTCAGCCCTGCAGCTGACCTCGCACGTACAGATGAAGCCATCATGCGAAACATGCAGGCGTTACAGGGCGCTTGACGGCGCAGTTCGGCGTAACCTCTGGCTCGCGGTGTAACCGCGGGCCGGAGGTGGCCGGATGGTGCACAGTTCCGCTGACCCGGCGGCATGCGGCGAACTGCGGCTCGCGGAACTGGTGGCCGCGCTGTCGCTAGGTGTCGACCTCGGCTTCGGCCAGCCCATGGAACACGTGCTGCGGCAGTGCGCCATCTCGCTACGCATCGCCGAACGGCTCGGCCTGGACGAGCAGCTGCACTCGGTCGTCTACTACACCGCCCTGCTCATCAACGTCGGGTGTCATTCCGATGCCCACGAGCAGGCGAAGTGGTTCGGCGACGACATCGCCCTCAGATCGACCAAGTACGACCACGACAACCGCAGTCTTCGCGGTGCGGCGGCTGCGATGCGCCTGATCGGCGCCGGGAACCCGCCGTTGCACCGGTTCCGCGTCGGGCTCGAGTTCGCGCTCCATGGGCACCGCGACGTGGACGCCATGGTGGCACAGCACGCCGCACTAGCCACGGCACTTGCCCGGCAGCTCGGGCTCGACGCCTCGGTCCAGGAAGCGGTCGGGGCGTCCTACGAGCGTTGGGACGGGAAAGGGTGGCCCGGCGGCCTCAAGGCTGGGCAGATTCCGATCGCCGCGCGGATCACCCAGTTCGCCGAGTACATCGAGGTGGCCCATCGCATCGGTGGCGTCGGTGCCGCCATCGCGCTCGCCCGCAAGCGCAGCGGCGCTCAATTCGACCCGTCGCTGTCGGCGCTGCTCTGCGCGGAGGGCGAAACGATCCTCGCTGACCTGGACACGCCCCGCACGTGGCAGGCGGTCATCGAGGCCGAGCCGGCACTTGGCGTGCTGCTGTCTGGCGAGGCAGTCGATGCCGCACTGGTGGCTGTCGCTGACTTCGTCGACCTCAAGTCGCCGTACACACTCGGGCACTCCCGCGGAGTGGCCGATCTCGCCGCCTCGGCGGCTGCGGCGCTGGGGCGCTCGGACGCGGAGGTCAGTACGGTGCGCCGGGCCGGGCTCGTGCACGATCTGGGTCGACTGGGGGTGTCGAACTCGATCTGGGACAAGCGCGGCCCGCTCGGCGCCGGCGAGTGGGAGCGCGTCCGGATGCACCCCTATCTCACCGAGCGAATCCTTTGCCAGTCCACCGCCCTCGCTTCCCTGGGCGCGATCGCGGTTCAGCACCACGAGCGACTCGACGGCTCGGGGTACCCACGCGGGCTGTCGGGCGCCGCGCTATCACCGCTGGCCCGCATCCTCGGCGCGGCTGACGCGTACCAGACCGCCCGCGAGCCACGCCCGCATCGCGAGGCATTGGGTCCGGACCAGGCGGCCGCCCGAATGCGAGGGGAGGTACGCGGCGGCCGCCTCGACGGCGTGGCGGTGGACGCGGTCCTCGCCGCGGCTGGGCACCGGTTGCCGCGCCGCAGCGAAGGGCCGAGCGGGCTCACCGCGCGCGAGATCGACGTGCTGCGGCTGCTCGCGCGTGGCCTGTCGAGCAAGGAGGTCGCGGCCCAGCTCGTGCTCGCACCGAAGACGGTGCGCAACCACACCGAGCACATCTACACCAAGATCGGCACGTCCAGCCGCGCTGCCGCGAGCCTGTTCGCGGTGCAGCATGGCCTGATCGGCGCCGATTGAGCACCGAGCCGGGCTTCGGGTCCAGGCGATCCCGGAGCGGCCGATGGAGCCCGCATGGCAGATGACATCGGCCGTCCTGCCGCCACCCGGTTCTTCGCGAGACGCGTTCACTCATTCACCGGTGATCACACGGAACAGGGCGAGCCCGTAGGCTTCACTCGCGTCGGCGTGCTCCGCCTGCGCCGTCCGTCCCGCGATCGTGAACTCGACCCGCCACCCGTCGCCCGCGCGCGTCAGTCGCTGGAACGTGGCACCGAGTCGCTCACGCAACTGCGCCTCGCTGGGCAGCCACACCGAATCGTGCGCTTCCACCGAGTCCAGGGCCCACTCCACCGTCCCGTTGAAGCCGATCACCGGGCCGGACGGCAGGTCGTGCACCTGGACGGTCAGGTCCGAGAGGGTGAACACCTCGTCGTCCATGTCGCGGTCGGCGACGACGAAACGGTCGCCCGGTGCCGGGTCCCAGCGCAAACCCCTGTCGCGCAGCCGTCGCGCCAAACCGACCGAGATCAAGCCGCGCCCACCGGATCCGAAGCCGCCTCTCGCCGCGCTGGAAGTTCGATCACGGGACGGCTCAGCCGCTGCCGAGCGCGAGCAATCCGTTCGTGCGACATGAGCCCCCGTCGTTGATCTTGATCGACGCGTGGACGGCACCGCGACCGAATGGTATGTCAGCCTCCTCGGCCTCGGAGTCGCCGGTGCCCAGGGTGAAGCCGGCCTTGGGCAGTGCGGCCAGCAGGTATCGGACCGTCGCGCGGAAGGCGTCTGGGACGCTGAACCGGATGACGACGTTCGGCGCGCGCTGGATCGTGGCGATGCGCAGCCCCGGCGGCACCGGCAGGCCGGCGGGCGCCTCACGCGGCCACGCCTGCCCGTGTCCTGGCGGCGGGCACGTCACTACGGCCGAGCTCGAGGAAGCGCTCGGCACCGCGCCGGTACTGCCACCCATAGCGGGTGGCGGCTTCGACGAGCTGCACGCCGCATCCAGCATCAGCGCCGCCGCGCTGAACATCGCGGCCGCGGCGCGGACCGCTTGACTCACAAGGTGGTGTCGAAGGTGGGCGTGGAGTCGACGGTGATCGGGGCGGTGTTGAGCGTCGCGGCGCTGTCCAGGGGGCCGATCAGCGTGTAACTGCCGACCGAGTACAGCGAGCCGCCGCTGGCCGGCGAGCCGACCGCGGCCAGCGGCACGGTGATCGTCAGCGTCTTGTTGCCGAGGTTGACGGTGCCGGTAGCCGGGCCCTGGGGGCTGTAGGTGTTGCCGTACTGCGACGTCGCGCCCGCGGCCATCAGGCCCTCGTTGTTGTTCACCGTGCCCGAGAAGAAGGTCGGCACGCCGCCGGCCGGGACGTTGGCGCCCGCGTAGTACGAGTTGCCCAGGTAGTCCCAGCGCACGAGGTATTTGGCCTGCTGCAACGGCGTAAGACCATCGCGCTGCGTACCGCCGCCGGGAACGGCTCCGCCCAGGTTGCTGGCGTCAGCCAGCTTCACCCGCAACTGCAGCGCTCCGCCCTTGATCGTGACCGACGTTCCGAGCAGGTCGAGCTTGTTCTGGTTCGACGCCGTCGAGATCTTCAGCCCGGCGATCGGGTACTTGGCGTCGCCCTTGGGGTCGGAATATCCATTGCCGCGGACGGGCAGGTTGGCGTCGGGCTTTCCAGCGTACAGACTCGGCCCGGTCCCTTGCCGGCTCACCTTGATGAACGGCAGCTTGGTCGCGTTGTAGCCGTCGGACCAGACGATGCCGATGTGGCCGTCGGTGTCGAGGCTGATGCCGAAGTAATCCAGCAGGTTGCGGTTGCCGCCGGTGGCCGCGCACGCAGTGCCGGACGTACAGATGTTGTCGTCCTGGTTGATGCGGTGCGCGATGTGACTCTGGGTGAACGCCGGCGTGGCGCAGGGGGTGCTGTCCCACTGGCACAGCCCGTTGAGGCTCTGCGCGAGCACCGGGAACCAGCCACCCTGACCCGGCTTGACGTCGTCCGGAGTGGCAGCGTCGGCCGAGGTCGCGTAATAGGCGAGGGCAACTCGACCGGGTGATCCGGCCACCGCGTCCGGGAAAATCGTCACGGTCAGGCCGGGTGCACTGATGTCCACCGGCGGCGACCAGGTCGACCCAGGACGGGCGATGTTCGCCGGTGCGCTGGCCAGCGACGTCGACAAGTACGTCTTCTGCGTGGCGCTGTCGGCCCAGGTCGCATAGAGGTTGCCCGCGGTGTCGATGGCGAGCTTGGTGAAGTTACGGGCCTTGCCGGCGCCCGGGATCGCGTAGTTGCTGAAGGTCTTGCCGCCGTCACGGGAGACGCCGATATCGAAGCCGGCGATGTGCCCGCCGTTCGGCGCCGTGGCGCTCGTCAGGCCGTTGCCGAGGTAGCCGATGTAGATCGCATGGTTGTTGCTGCCGCCGGTGTTGTCGACGACCATCGAACCGCTCTGCACCACGCCCGGGATCTGTGCCACGTTGGGACCGGCCGGGTTGTACCAGCTGCCAGTGGCGCCGGCGTTGTCGCTGCGCTCGATGTACTCACCCACGTCGGGCGAGTGGAAGGCCAAAAAGACCGTGTTGGTGCCCTCCCAGTGGCCGAGCCATTGCCGGTCCACGTCGCCGCCGTACTGCGACGCGACCGGGTCGACGTGGTCGGCGAGGAAGGTCAGCCCGTGGTTGAACGACGTCCCGACCGCCTCGTTGGCCAGGCTCTCCTGCGAGGTGAAGTACAGGTTCCCATTCTTGCCGTCGATGTCGACCCAGGTGTCGCCGCCACCGCCTGACGGGCAGTACGGCACCTGGCGGCCGAGGCACGCAGGGCCGGCCTGGTCGGCGGCGTCGTAGTCGGCGAAGCGCTTGGTGTAGGACAGCCCGCCGTCATCGCTGCGGAAGAGCACGCCGATGTTCTGTCGGCTGGAGACGGGCCAGTCGACGAACGAGCGGGTGCCGGACGCGGCGGTCGGGTCGAAGTGCACGCCCGGCTCACCGCCGAAGAGCACGGGGTCGACCACGGTGGCGGGCGTGAACTGGACTGCGTCAGTGATGCCAATGACCGGCGCCTGGGACGTGATGCTGAGACTGCCGTTGTACGGAGTGTTCGCC
>JBHEMN010000199.1:0-5018 GCA_046262575.1 Jatrophihabitantaceae bacterium | reverse complement strand
GTCTATGAGTTCCCGGCCGACTTCATCATCGACTGCACGGGCCTGGAGGCCGACATCGCCGAGCACCGGGTGCTCAACGATCTGCTCGAACACGGTGGGGCAGGCCGCAACCCGGACGGGCGCCTGGACGTGGAACGCAGTTTCGAGTTGCGCGGTGCAGCCAGCCCGCCCGGCGTGATGTACGCATCGGGTTCCTCGACGTTGGGCGGTTACTTTCCTGGCGTCGACACCTTCCTGGGCCTGCAGGTGGCTGCACAGGAAATCGCCGACGACCTGGCCCGACGCGGGTTCTGTCGCAAACTCGGTCCGGGGAGGTCCACCAGCCAATGGTTCAAATGGGCCCGCAACAAGCAGATCTGACGAGAGCGCAGGAGCTGAACCGATGCTTCCCACCCTGATCGGGCGGATCCAGACCCGGATCGTCCTGCTGGCCGTTCTGGGCAGCCTGGTCACCCTGATTGTGGTGCCGCTGCTACCAGGGGCCGGCACCCTCGGCCAGCGTTACCGCGTCGGGTTCATCGTGCTCGCCGCCGTCACCGTGCTCGGCATCGGGTGGGAGCTGGTCTACCACTTCCTCATGCAATGGCGCTGGGAGAAGGACTGGCCGACGTTCTTCGGTTTCGCCACCCTGCTCAATGAGGGCTTCCTCGTCTACCTACTGCTGCGTGCCAAAGCAGTTCCCGGCATCCACGGGTCGGTGAATGCGTGGGCCTTCTGGATCCAGTTCCTGGCCATCTGGATTGTCGTGTGGCTGGTGGCCAACGGTCCCATGCGGGTGCCGTTCCTGCACTGGCGCTTCTTCGGCGGGAGGCTGGTGTGAGTATCCCTGGGCTGCGCCCCGTCCCCGGAGACGGAGTGCTTTCGCGACATGGCGAGTTGGTGGTGTTGTGTTCGGCGGCGCAGGAGCATGGCGACGTCGTCGACGCCGTGCTGGCCGCGCATGAACAGGTCGCCCACGCACGCGGCGACGGAACTGCACTGGCCGATCGACTCGCGGCCGTGCTGGCCGACTCTGCCGGCGACCTCGGGGTGGTCGCGTTCGGCCCTGTGGGCGAATCACTCGCGGTCGCGGTGTTCGGGCACGCATGGGCGGACGTGACGACCGAGCACGGCGAGCAACGGTTGGCCCTGCGGCAGTCCCACAACGGAGTTCGCAGCATGCTTCCGGGACTGCTGCTGTCGGTGCGCGCGGGACTCGGCGACATCGACGCCGACACCGAGCCTCAACGGTGGGGCAACCTGGAGCACGGCTCGGTGCACGCGGGCGGGCTGCTCTATGTGGCAACGCAGGTACCGGAACCCGTGGCTGCAAAGCCAGCGCAGGCGGACTCGTCCGGTCCCTTGACGGCAGAGATACCTGCGGTGACGAGCCTGCCATCCGTCCCGCCCGCTCCGCCTGCGGCAGTCGGTTCCGTGGGCGCCCCGGCGCCCGCAGCCAGAGGCCAGCACCAGGCGCCTGACTTCGCCACTGAAGGAGCCCCTGGCGCACCAGTCGGTACCTCCGCCGAAGCCGAGATGCCGACCAGCCGGATCGCCGCCGAACCGATCGCCGACGCCGCGCCCGCAGACGTCACAGCGCGGCCGGACCTGCCCGCGGTGGCACCGCCGGACATGCCCGTGGTGGCCCCGCCCGAGCCAGCTGTCGATCGCAGCCAGTCGTTCTCCTCGGTGGTGCTCTTCGGCACTGCCGCCGCCGAGCCACAGGCGCCCGAACGCCCGCCCCTGCCCATCGCCGCGCCGCCCGAACCGGTGGCACCAGAGGTAGCACCCGCCCCGCACCCGGTCGAGGACGGCAGCGTGCGGATCATGGGCGTGTACTGCAAGAACGGTCACTTCGACGACCCGACGGCCCGGTACTGCGCGATCTGCGGCATCTCGATGGCCCAGCAGACGCTGCTGCCGCGGCTGGGCCCACGACCGCCCCTCGGGGTGCTCGTGCTCGATGACGGCAGCATCTTCAGCCTCGACACCGACTACATCATCGGTCGCCATCCGGTGGGCGACAGCGACGTCATGGCCGGTACGGCCCGCCCGCTGCGGATCGAGGACGCCGACGGTGTGCTGTCGCGGGTGCACGCCCGCATCAGGCTGGAGGGTTGGCAGGTCCAAGTCGTCGACCTCGGTTCCGCCAACGGGACGGGTTTGTGGGGTCCTGGCGACACGACATGGCATCGGATCCCGCCGCAGACGCCGGTCGCGATAGCCCCCGGCACCCAGGTCGGCTTCGGGCGACGCCAGTTGCGTTACGAATCTCACCGCAACACCTGACCGGGGGGAGCCACCCACCATGACCACCCACAGCATCCAGTTGCTGCTCGTGGATCTAGCGCTGATCCTCGTGCTGGCTCGGGTGCTGGGGGCGGCGGCGCGGCGGCTCGGTCAGCCGCCGGTGATCGGCGAGATCTCGGCCGTCATCCTGCTCGGCCCGACGCTGTTCAGCGGCGTGATCACGCGCCACCTGTTCCCGATGGAGTTGCGGCCGCCACTGACCGCTGTCGCGGACCTCGGCCTGGTGTTGTTCATGTTCATCATCGGCTACGAACTGGACGGTGCGCTGATCCGGGGGCGCGAACGCATTGCCGCCAGTGTCTCCCTGGGCTCGATCGCGCTGCCCCTCAGTTCGGGTTTCCTGCTCGGTCTCTGGCTCGCGCACCGCCACCACGTCGACCGGGCCGCGCCGTTCGCGCTCTTCGTCGGCGCGGCGATGTCGGTAACTGCGTTTCCGGTGCTGGCCCGCATCCTCACCGACCGAGGCATGCATCGCACCCGCATCGGCGGCTTGGCGATCGCGAGCGCCGCCGTCGACGATATCGTCGCGTGGTCGTTGCTCGCGGTGGTGGTCACGATCGCAGGCAGCCATGGGAGCGACCAGTGGCACATCTTCCTCGCCCCGGCCTACCTCGCAGCGATGGTGCTGGTGGTCCGCCCATTGATGAAGCAGGTCGCCGCGGCGTATCGGCGCCAGCAGCGGCTGACCCCCGACCTGCTCGCCATCGTCCTCGTCGGCCTGCTCCTTTCTGGTTTCGCAACCGAGTGGATGGGCGTCCACTTCATCTTCGGGGCGTTCATCTTCGGCGCCGTCATGCCCCGCACGGATGCCGCCCCACTGCGCGAGAGCATTCTCGAGCGACTCGAACAGATCAGCGTCCTGCTGCTCCTGCCGGTGTTCTTCGTCGTCGCCGGCCTTTCCGTCAACCTGTCGAAGATCGACGTGCGAGCGGTCGTCGAGTTGCTTGCGATCCTGGCCGTGGCGATCGGCGGCAAGTTCCTGGGCGCCTACCTCGGTGCCAAGTCCGCCGGCGTCGGCGGCCGGCAGGCTGGGGTTCTCGCGACCCTGATGAACACCCGCGGCCTGACGGAGATCGTCATCCTCACCGTCGGCCTGCAGCTGCATGTGTTGGACACCTCGTTGTTCTCGCTGATGGTGCTGATGGCGCTCATCACCACTGCGATGACGGGTCCACTGCTGCGAGTGATCTATCCGCCGCGCCTGGTCCAGCGCGACATCCTCGACGCCGAGCGGGCAGCACTGGCGGCTGGCAACGCCTACCGGGTCCTTGTGGTGGTCGACTCCGCGGAGGACACCGCGCTGGTCGACGTGGCGCTCGACCTGGCCGGTGGGCGGCACCCGTCAGAGGTGGTGCTGTCGCAGCTGGTTCCGCAGCGACCGAGTCTGCGTCTGGAGGTCGGCACCGGTTTGGGCATGGAGCTGCTTGTCATGACCCGCACGATGTCGCAATTGCATGCGCTTGCCGCGCGCGGCGCAGGCCGCGGCATCGAGGTAAAGGTCTACTCCCAGTTCAGCGAGGACGTGCCGGGCGACCTCACCCGGCACGTGCTCAACGCCGAGCCAGACCTGGTATTGCTCACCACGTCGACTGAGCTCGCTCCGCACGACCTGCTGCCACGCACGGTGGTGCGCCGCACCGATGGGCCGGCTGTCGCGACGGCGGTGGCGGTGTATCAGCAGCACGGTGCCGACGGCGCCGCTGCGTTGCAGGTCGCGGCGCAGCTGGCCGTGAGCAAGGGGCTGCAGTTGGTCCTCGCGGGCGGGCACGGCCGGCGAGACCGCAGCGCGTTGGCCGAGTTGAGCAAGCACGGAATCGACGTGAACGCCGGCGAGGTGCCCGACGGAGCGCTGGTCGTGGGGAATGCGGCTGACGCCGATGCGCATCTGATCGTGCACGCCCGGCCCGATGAAGCGGCCGACAACATCGACGAATGGGCCAGTCTGGTCTCGGCGGAGAGGCAAGCATGAACGGCATCGCGGACTACGAGTTCATCCGTTCGCTCGGCAAAGGCAACCACGGGGAGTTCTTCGTCGCGCGTAAACCCGCACGATTGCCGGTCGACGCAGAGTTCGTGGCGGTGAAGGTATTGTCCGGACCAACCTCCGAAGACCTCTTCCGGCGCGCGACGCGTGAGCTGTCGGCATTCGCCGCAGTCCAGTCTTCCGCGCTGGTCGCTCTCTACGACGCGGGTCAGCAGGGTGAGGTCTTCTACTACGCCATGGAGTACTTCCCGGACGGGTCACTCGCCAACGGCACACACGACCGGACCACCGTCATCAAGGCGGTGGCCGACGCGTCGCGCGCCGCTCATGCGCTGCACGAGGCCGGCATCGTGCACCGCGACATCAAGCCGCAGAACGTCCTGCTGTACGCGGGTGGCGCGAAGCTCGCAGACCTGGGGCTGAGCCACGTGCTCGCGCCGGGCGTGACGGTCACCGGGATGGGCGACGTAACCTCGATCGAGTACACCGACCCGGCCCTGATCCACGGCGCCGCCCCGTCGCGGGCCACCGAGATCTTCTCGCTCGGCGCCACGCTGCACCGGGCGCTGGCCGGCACCGGGCTTTACGGCGAACTCCCCGAGGGTGACGCCATGCTCGCCCTGCGCCGGGTGTTCTCCCAGCAGCCGACGGTGGCTCCCGACGTCGACCAAGCTGCCGCTGCCGCGATCAGCTGGGCCATCGCCCCGAACGCGGTCGACCGGCCGGCCACGGCGCTGGAGTTCGC
>JBHEMN010000198.1:0-11387 GCA_046262575.1 Jatrophihabitantaceae bacterium | reverse complement strand
GAGTACGTCTACGTGGCCCGCCCCGACACCACCATTGCCGGGCGCAGTGTGCACTCGGCACGGGTCGAGGTGGGCCGACGACTGGCCAGAGAGCACCCGGCCGACGCCGACCTGGTGATCCCGGTGCCCGAGTCCGGTACGCCCGCCGCCATCGGATTCGCCGAGGCGTCCGGCATCCCGTACGGCCTGGGCCTGGTCAAGAACTCCTACGTCGGGCGGACGTTCATCCAGCCTTCGCAGACGATCCGTCAGCTCGGCATCCGGCTCAAGCTCAATCCGCTGCGTGACGTGATCCGCGGCAAGCGCCTCGTCGTCGTCGACGACTCGATCGTGCGCGGCAACACCCAGCGCGCGCTGGTACGCATGCTGCGCGAAGCTGGTGCCGTCGAGGTGCACGTGCGTATCTCCTCGCCGCCGGTCAAGTGGCCCTGCTTCTACGGCATCGATTTCGCCTCCGTGGCGGAGCTGATCGCCAGCGGCTCCGACGTCGACGGTATCCGTCAGTCGATTGGCGCCGATTCGCTCGGCTATGTCTCCCTCGACGGGTTGATCTCGGCCACCGAGCAGCCAAAATCCCGCCTGTGCCACGCGTGCTATGACGGCGTGTACCCGATCCCGCTGCCCGAGATCGTAGGAAAGCATGTGCTGGAGGGCATCGAGAAGTCAGTCGGCCGCGAGCCCGAGCACATGGCGGGCTACAGCGCCGAAGACGCCCTGACCCGGCCATGACCAGTTACGCGGCAGCCGGGGTCGACATTGCGGCGGGTGACCGGGCCGTCGAGCTGATGAAAGCGGCGGTCAAGCGGACCACCCGTCACGAGGTGTTAGGTGGCCTCGGCGGCTTCGCCGGCCTGTTCAACCTCGATCTGTCGAGGTATCCACAGCCGGTGCTGGCCAGCTCCACCGACGGCGTGGGTACCAAGATCGCGATTGCCCGGGCCCTCGACCGGCACGACACGATCGGCATCGACCTGGTGGCAATGGTGGTCGACGATCTCGTCGTCGTCGGCGCCGAGCCGCTGTTCCTGTCCGACTACATCGCCACCGGCAAGGTCGTGCCCGAGAAGATTGCCGCGATCGTGAGCGGTATCGCCGAGGGGTGCGTCCAGGCCGGCTGCGCCCTCATCGGCGGCGAGACGGCTGAGCACCCGGGCGTCATGCGCCCGGACGAGTACGACGTCTCGGGCACGGGGGTGGGCGTGGTCAACGCCGACTCGGTGCTCGGCCCGGAGCGGGTCGAGGCCGGCGACGTGCTCATCGCGCTCGGTTCGTCCGGGCTGCACTCCAACGGCTACTCGCTGGTGCGGTACGTGCTGCTGGAGCAGGCCGGCCTGGCGCTGGACTCGACACCGGACCCGCTCGGCGGCCGCACACTGGGCGACGAACTGCTGACCCCGACGCGCATCTATGCCCAGGACTGCCTGGCGCTGGCGGCCAGGTGCGGCGCCCACGCGTTCGCGCACGTCACCGGCGGCGGGCTGGCCGGCAACCTGTGCCGGGTCCTGCCACCCACCCTCGACGCGGTCGTCGAGCGCTCATGCTGGGCTCCCCAGCCCATCTTCGAGTTGATAGCGGGCGCGGGGCCGGTGTCGCGGGAGCAGCTGGAGCTGACGTTCAACCTGGGGGTGGGGATGGTCGCGGTCGTTGCCGCCGAACGGGCGCAGGACGCCCTGGCCCTGGCCGAGGCTCGCGGGGTCCCCGCATGGCCGATCGGCGGTCTGCGCCCCGGCACCGGGACGGTGGTGATGCGGGGCACCTATCGGGGCAACGCGGCCGGATGGGCATAGTGCGCGATCTGACTAGTGGCTACGTCCGCACGGATCAGCCAGGGGCCTGGCGGGGGTCGTCATCGCGTCACCGGCTGGCGCTCGCCCAGTCCTCGCCGTCATCCTCGTCGTCGTCCTCGGCGCTGTCGGCCGTCGCCGCCGGCGATCCGCCGAGCTCACGTTGGAGTGCGTCCAGATCGGTGAACTGATTGTTGTACTTCAGTTCCCGGGCTACCTTCTGCTGCTTTGCCTTGGCACGGCCGCGCCCCATGGCTCGACCCCCTCGCTCACACGGTCGTCCGGTGGTCGCAGCGCAGGCGATTCCGCCGGGAGGTTGCATCCTCGTGGGACAAGGGTACCGCGCACTGCAGGTGAGGCGCACGCAGGCGGCGGTGTCCTAAAGTGACCCGATAACGCCCGAAAAGTGGCCGGACTTTCCGGACAGGCACTTCATGCATGGCACAGAGTGGACAGTTACCCCATTGGGAGTAGTGGTTGACCGTTCATCTATGCATACTGTTCACAGGAACGCTGAACAGGACTCGCGTGACCTATCCCCAGAAAGAGGACAACATGACCACACCACGTCAGCGGCCGGAATCGGAACCACTGTTGACCCCGTCTGAGGTCGCGACGCTGTTCCGCGTCGACCCGAAGACCGTCACCCGGTGGGCCAAGGCCGGCAAACTCACCTCGATCCGCACGCTCGGCGGCCACCGCCGTTATCGTGAGTCCGAGGTACGCTCGCTGCTCGAGGGCAACACCCACGTAACGGTGAACGCCTGAGCGCAGCCCCACTCGCCGCGCAGCCGCCGCGCCGGAGCCCGTTCGTAGGCGTCGGTGCGGCGTCTCTGCGTCCCGGGCTTGATGGGGCGCTGGCCGGACGTATCCGGCCGGTGTTAGCTGAGACCCATGCTCTCCTACGCCAGCGGTACCTCCGACTCGCCGTTGCTGGGCGAGACGATCGACGTCAACCTGCGCCGGGCGGTGTCGCGCTTCGCTGACCGCGAAGCGGTCGTCGACGTGGCCGCCTCGCGTCGCATGAACTACCGCGAAGTCGACGCGGCAGTCGATGGCGTGGCCCGGGGCCTGCTCGCCCGCGGGATCGCGGTCGGTGACCGGGTGGGCATCTGGGCACCGAACTGCCTGGACTGGTTCCTAGTCCAGTACGCCACGGCCCGCATCGGCGCGATTTTGGTCAACATCAACCCGGCCTACCGCACCCACGAGTTGGAATATGTGCTCCGCCAGGCCGGGATCGGCATGCTGGTGGCCGCCGTGGCATTCAAGACCAGTGACTACCGGGGCATGGTCGACGAGGTCCGCGACCGCCTGCCGGCGCTGCAGGAGGTCGTCTACCTCGACGACCCGAGCTGGGACGCATTGCTCGCCGCCGGCGCGGCGGTCACGTCGCAAGAGGTGACCGAGCGGGCGGGCCGGCTGTCCTTCGACGATCCGATCAACATTCAGTACACCTCCGGGACGACCGGCTTCCCGAAGGGCGCGACGCTCAGTCACCACAACATCCTGAACAACGGGTACTTCGTCGGCGAAGTCTGTGGCTACACCGAGGCGGACCGGATCTGCGTACCGGTGCCGTTCTATCACTGCTTCGGCATGGTGATGGGCAACCTCGCATCGACCAGTCACGGTGCGTGCGTCGTCATCCCGGCGCCAGGTTTCGATCCTCTCGCGACGCTGCAGGCCGTGGTCGCCGAGAGGTGCACGTCGCTGTACGGCGTGCCGACGATGTTCATCGCCGAGCTGGCCGCACCCGGTTTCGCCGGCCACGACCTCACCTCGCTGCGCACCGGCATCATGGCCGGCTCGCCCTGCCCGGCCGAGGTCATGAAGCGGGTGATCTCCGAGATGCAGATGGCAGACGTCACGATCTGTTACGGCATGACGGAGACCTCGCCCGTGTCGACCCAGACGCGCTCGGACGACTCGCTCGAACGGCGCGTGTCGAGCGTGGGACGGGTGCACCCACACGTCGAGGTGAAGGTGGCCGACCCCGACACCGACCTGCCAGTCCCGGTCGGGCAACCCGGCGAGCTCTGTACCCGGGGCTACTCGGTCATGCTCGGTTACTGGGACGAGCCCGACAAGACGGCGGATGTCCTGCGCAACGGCTGGATGCACACGGGCGACTTGGCGACGATGGACGAGGAGGGCTACCTCAACATCGTTGGGCGCATCAAGGACATGGTGATCCGGGGCGGCGAGAACGTGTACCCGCGCGAGATCGAGGAGTTCCTCTACGCCCACCCCGACGTCCTCGACGCGCAGGTGATCGGGGTGCCCGACGAGCGCTACGGGGAGGAGCTCATGGCATGGGTGCGGCTGCGTCCCGGCGCCGAGGCGTTGAGCGCCGAGAGCCTGCGTGAGTTCTGCAGCGGCAAGCTCGCCCACTACAAGGTGCCCCGGTACGTGCACGTGGTCGAGGATTTTCCGATGACCGTCACCGGCAAGGTGCGCAAGGTGGAGATGCGCGAGGAGGCAGTGCGGATCCTCGGGTTGCAGGGTGCCGCCGATGCCCAGCAGGCTTGACGCCGTCGCCTGCACATGGAGGCTGCTGCCTCCCAAGCCCGAGCTTGCGCGATCGGGGCCGGAGGACTGATACTTGTATCAAACAACCAGTTGCATGAACCAAGCAAGTAGGTGATCCCGATGCCAGCTCCCGCTCCCGCGGTGTCCCGGGCGGGTGTGCCCACCCAGGACGTCACCGCCGTCGCCGAAACCTTCGTGCGACTAATGCGCTCATTCACCCGGGCCCGGTCGAAGCTGCTGGCCGCGGCAGCGCACGACGTCGAATGGTCGGCCCACGTCGTGCTCAAATGCCTCGCGGCGGGGGGACCGATGCGCTCCAGCGAGCTGGCCGAACGAATCGAATCCGACCCATCGACGGTCAGCCGGCAGGTGGCTGCCCTGGTGAAGGGCGGCCTGCTCGAGCGCAGCGCCGATCCGGTGGACGGCCGGGCCTGCCTGCTGGTGCCGACCGCCAAGGGCCGGGCCGTGCTGAGTGAGCACGACGACATCCGGCTGCAGCACTTCAGCCACATGCTCGGCAACTGGAGCGAGCGTGACCTGCACAGGTTTGCCGCGCTGCTGCGGCGCTTCACCGACGACTACGAGAACACCAACAACGACTGGCTGACTCAGCGCATTGCGGCGCACCAGGTTGTGGCGAGAGGAACCCACTGATGGCCGTCACCGCGGAGCCGGCACCCACCCGATCGGGCGGCGAACTGACCCACAAGCAGATCGTCACGATCCTGTCCGGGCTGATGCTGGGCATGTTCCTGGCCGCGCTCGACCAGATGATAGTGGCAACCGCGATTCGGACGATCGGTGATGACCTGCACGGGTTGTCGGTGCAGGCATGGGTCACCACCGCGTTCTTGATCACATCGACGATCGCAACGCCCCTCTACGGCAAGCTCTCCGACATCTACGGGCGCAAGCCGTTGTTCCTGTTCGCCATCACGATCTTCATCGTCGGCTCGGCGCTGTGTGGCCTGGCCACGTCGATGTACATGCTGGCCGCGTTCCGCGCGCTGCAGGGCATCGGCGCCGGTGGCTTGATGTCGATGGCGCTGGCCATCGTCGGCGACATCATCCCGCCACGGGAACGGGCTCGCTACCAGGGCTACTTCATGGCCGTCTTCGCGTCCTCCAGCGTGCTCGGCCCGGTTGTCGGAGGCTTCTTCGCGGGGCAGAGCAGCATCTTCGGCATCACCGGCTGGCGCTGGATCTTCTACGTCAACATCCCGGTCGGCATCCTCGCCCTGATCGTGGTGAACCGGGTGCTGCAGGTCCAACACCATCGCCGCCAGCATCGCATCGATTGGTGGGGCGCGCTGGCTCTCGTCGTGGGGCTGGTCCCGCTGTTGATCATCGCGGAGCAGGGCCGCACCTGGGGCTGGAGCTCGACCGGAGCATTCACCTGCTACGTGCTGGGAGTGCTGGGTCTGATCGCATTCGTGCGCATCGAACGCGGCATGCGCGACGACGCCCTGCTGCCGCTGCGCCTGTTCGGCAACAACGTCTTCGCGGTCGCCTCGGCGCAGTCGTTGGTGATCGGTATCGGCATGTTCGGTGGGATGGCCTCGATCCCGCTGTACCTGCAGATCGTGAAGGGCGCGTCCCCGACGAAGGCAGGTCTGCTGATCCTGCCGATGGTGCTGGGCATGATGACCGCCTCGCTAGCCTCGGGCCAGATCATCTCGCGCACCGGTCACTACAAGCGGTTCCCCGTCATCGGAAGCTTGCTGCTCGTGCTCGGACTGGTGCTGATGTCTCGCATCGGCGCCGGCACGCCGCTCTGGCAGACCGACATCTTCATGCTGATCTTCGGCGCCGGGCTCGGTCTGAACATGCAGACGCTGGTGCTCGCGATGCAGAACGCCGTGCATCCCAAGGACATGGGAGTTTCGACGGCCGCCGCCACGTTCTTCCGGCAGGTCGGCGGCACGCTCGGTACGGCTGTCTTCCTGTCGATCCTGTTTTCCTCCGCGGGCAGCCATATCAAGTCCGAGTACCGCCAAGCCACCGGGACACTCCAGTTCCAGCAGGCGGCCCGGGCCCACCCGGAGCAGCTGGCCGCGCTGGGCAAAGGCGCGAACCTGAATGACACTTCGTTCCTGTCCCGGATCGATGCCCACCTGGCCCACCCGTTCCTGGTCGGCTTCTCGCAAGCGATGGACCTCGTGTTTGCTGTAGGCGCAGCGGTGCTCGTGTTTGCGTTCGTACTCTCGCTGTTCCTCAGGGAGGTGCCGCTGCGGACGCAGTCCGGTTTGGAGGCGGCGCGCACGGCAGCGGCCGCCGAGGACGGTGACATGCCCGATGCCGCGGGTGCGACGCACGAGCCGGCCCCGGCGCCCGCGGCGTCCTGAGACCTGCCCGAACACAACCGTCACCGATCGGAGACCTGATCGGCGCTTCGCTCAGTACAGTTCGGCCGTGGCGTCCGACTCCGCAGTGCGCGGGCTGATCCTGGTCATCGAGGACGAGCCCGCCATCGCAGAGGTCATCCGCATGAACCTCGTCAATGCCGGCTACGGCGCACATGTCGAGAGGGATGGCGAGGGCGGCCTAGCCGCCGCGCGTGACCTCCGACCGGCCGCGGTGATCCTCGACGTCGGCCTTCCCGGAATCGACGGCATCGAGGTGTGCCGGCGAATGCGTGCGTCCCAGGATTGGACTCCGGTCCTGTTCGTCACCGCCCGAGACGACGAAGTGGACCGGATCGTCGGGCTGGAGTTAGGGGCCGATGACTACGTCACCAAGCCGTTCTCGCCGCGGGAGTTGGTGGCTCGGGTGAGCAGTGTGTTACGGCGCACCCGCGGCATGGGCCAAGCGTCGGCCGGTCTGCAGGTCGGGGGGGTGCGTCTGGAACCCGCCGAACACAGGGCGTTCGTCAATGACGACGAGATCAGCTTCACCGCCACCGAGTTCGACCTGCTCGCGTTTCTGATGCGGCGCCCGGGGCGCGTGTTCAGCCGGGAGCAGCTGATCAGCGAGGTATGGGGTTACCCGTCGTTCGCCGCGAATCGAACCGTGGACGTGCACATCGCCCAAGTCCGCGCCAAGCTCGGTGACAGCAGCCCCATCCGCACGGTGCGCGGGGTGGGATACGCGGTCGACGCGCCACGCAGGGCTGGGCCGTGACTCGCAAGCGCGGCACCCTCGCGCAGCGCATCTCGTTGCTGGCCGTAGCCGTCGCCGTCATCACCGCGCTGGTCGCCGGCGCGTTGACGTTCACCCTCGTGCGCCAGTCTGACGAACGCAGCGCGCGTCGGACCCTGGGTGCGCTCGCCTCGGCCGGGAAGCTCACTGGCGAGTCCGCAACGAATGCCAGGACAGGGCTGGTGCGAGCGCGGAGCATGCTGAACGCCCTGCACGTCCAGTTCGCCAGTATCAGCCCGGCGGGCATGGTCGTAGGCAATCGGCTGGCCCGAGCCGCATTGCTGCCGGGCGACATTGCGCGGCTGTTGGGCGGCAACTCGATCTCGACCAGCCGAATGGTGGATGGCAGGTTGGTGCTCATCGAGGCACGGCCCACCCCCGACGGTGCCATCGTCCTAGTACAGCCGAGGTCCGACGCGCTCGCTGGTGGCGACGCCGCGATCCGGCGCACCCTGCTCGCCCTGATCATCGCCGCCGGTATCGCGGTGCTGCTGGGGCTTGCCGTTGCCTGGCGGCTCAGCCGGCCGCTGCAGCGCACCGCCCAAGCGGCGCACGAGCTGGCCGGCGGCCGTCGCAACTTCACCGTTGCGCCCGTAGGACCGGCTGAGGTGGCTGAGGTAGGCGCTGCGCTCAATATTTTGGCCGGTGCGCTGACGCAGTCCGAGGCCAGACAGCGCGAATTCCTGCTCTCGGTGTCGCATGACCTGCGTACGCCTCTTACGGCCATCATCGGTTACGCCGAGTCGCTGGCCGGCGGCGTCGTGCCGCCCGACCAGGCCGCCCAAGTGGGTGCAGTCATGCTCGGCGAGTCCCGCCGTCTCGGGCGCCTCGTTGCCGATCTGCTGGACCTCGCCCGTCTCGACGCGCAGGACTTTCGTCTCGAGTTCGGCGAGGTGGACTTGCGAGATGTCGCGAGAGCCGCTGCCGAGGTCTGGTCGTCACGCTGCGCGGTCGAGGGCGTCGACTTCGACCTCGAGTCGCCACCCGCGCCGGTGGTCACGCACACCGACGGGGAACGGGTGCGCCAAGTGCTCGACGGACTGCTGGACAACGCCCTGCGGGTCACGCCTACGGGGCGCCCGATCGTGCTCGCGGTGCGCGGGGAACCATCCCGGGTGCTCGTCGAGGTCAGCGATGGCGGCCCCGGTCTCACGGAGGCCGACCTGGCGGTGGCGTTCGAGCGTTCGGTGCTGCACGAGCGCTACCGCGGCGTCCGCCAGGTGGGTACGGGGCTGGGGCTGGCGATAGTCGGCCGCCTGGTCGCCCGGCTCGGTGGGACGGCCGAAGCGGGCCACGCCCCGGAGGGCGGAGCCCGCTTCACCGTGTCGTTTCCGACCGGCTGATGCCGCTACTTGCCCGCGTCGAGGATTCCTCTAGCGGTCAGCGTCGTGGTTCCGGTCCCGATCACCAGCGCCTTATCACCGGTGTGGACCTGGCTGATCGTGCCCGCGGCGGGCTTCGTGCCCTTGGCGTGCTTCTCGATCGAGCCGAGGCGAACCCGCGTGTCGCCGGAAACCGTGAACGTCAGGCTGGTCTTGTCCAGGGACTGCACGGTGATCGAGGTCGGCGACACTGCGGTGACCGTTCCGCGAATCGCGTCGTGCGTCACGAAGGATTTGCCGTCCTCGCTCTGGGTGACCCACTGGGCGTGCAGGGCGTGGCGTAGCCCCTTGTCTGCGTGCTTGTCTGCGTGCTTGTCGGCATGCTTGCCGCCCGGCGCAGATGAGGAGGAGCCGGATGGGGCCAGGGAGCCGGAGGTGGCCAGTGAGCCGGAGGTGGCCACGGCAGCCGTGCCTAGGCCGGCGACGGCGGCACAGATGCCGCCAGTAATTGCGATCTTCTTCCACATGGTGTTGCTCCTGAAATCGAGGGACCGTGAGGGGCAAGCATGCCTGTCTCCGGTGCAGCACGAGGCAAAGGAATTGTCAGGATCGTGTACGGGTTCTCGGTGGGCTCCCCCGGCCTGCCCACCGCGATCGCGCACCGGCCTGGCCCGACTTACTGTGACGTGTGTTCAACATCGTGTTCGTCGAGCCGCGCATCCCGCCCAACACCGGCAACGCCATTCGAACGGCCGCGGTCACGGGCTCGCACCTGCACCTCGTGGAACCGGTTGGTTTCGAGATGACGGACGCGAAGCTGCGCCGGGCCGGCCTGGACTACCACGACCTCGCCACGGTCTCGGTTCATGCGACGCTGGCGCAGCTGTGGGCCGCGGTTGCGCCGGGCCGGGTGTATGCGTTCACTGCCGGCGGACGCACGTGCTTCGCCGACATCGCCTACCGTCCCGGCGACGTTCTGATGTTCGGTTGCGAGCCGACCGGGCTGACCCATGAGGTCTTGACGGACCCCCACGTCACAGACGTGGTGCGCATTCCGATGCTCGCTGGGCGCCGATCCCTGAACCTGTCGACCGCGGCAGCAATCGCCACCTATGAAGCGTGGCGGCAGCAGGGCTTCGCCGGTGCGTCCACGCTCGCGACCGAGGGTTGACCGGCCGCCTCGAGCGTCCTAGCTGGCGTCTGGTGGCAACGGTCTTCGGTGGTGGCCAGGGGCAGGATCGAACTGCCGACCTACCGCTTTTCAGGCGGTCGCTCGTACCAACTGAGCTACCTGGCCGTAGAGGCGACCGCCGGATCGCGGCACCGGAACGCGGCGAAGTCTATCGGAACCCTCGGCAGTGACTGCCGATGCACTCGGCCGCTCTGCGGGCGGCATCGCTCGTACCAACTGAGCTCAGACCGCTGCCAGCACCTCGTCATAGCGTGCGAGCACGAGCGTGACCAACGCCGGGTGCACCCCGATCGGTTCGGCGACGGTGACCTTCGAGCCAGCGGCCACTGCAGCCGCCCGCAGGTTGTCGAGGAAATGCCCGGGGGCGAGCAGGTAGGTCGCGACCTCGACCGGAGCAGCAGCCCGGACCAACGCGGCACGGACGTCCTGGCCGAGGGTCAACACCGGAACCGGGCGGCCCAGTCGCGTAGCGAGCAACTGCCCGGCGTAGGCGAGATCCTCGGCGCCGGCCGGGTGGCTCGACCCAGCGCCGACCAGGACCGTCGTGCCCACGCGGCCCGTCCTGCGCACCGCGGCGAGTCGGTCGACCAAGACCTCGATCACGAGCGGATCGGGTCCGAGGTGACGCGCGACGCGCACCAGCGGGTGCCCGCTGACAACCGCCGGGATGTCCTCGAGCACGTGAAAGCCCGCCGACAGCAGCAGCGGAACGATCACCGTCGGCTCCGGGTGGGCAGCCAGCGTCTCGATGAGTCGCGGTCTGGCCACGTCCAGGAAGCACAGCGCTGCGGGGACATCCGGGCGAGCCGCGGTAATGGCGTTGAGCAGCGCGGCGGTAGTGGCCGACCCGGCGCTCGACACGGTGCCGTGCGCGGCCACGAGCAGGGTTGGCATCTCAGGCATGGCGACCCCGACCGGACTTGAACCGGCGACCTCCGCCGTGACAGGGCGGCGCTCTAACCAGCTGAGCTACGGGGCCTCGGACTCGGCCGAGGGGCCGAGCTTTGCGCGGTGTTGCGTGCCCCCAACGGGATTCGAACCCGTGCTACCGCCTTGAAAGGGCGGCGTCCTGGGCCGCTAGACGATGAGGGCGTGAACCGCATCATGCTAGTCCCGCTGGTGGACGCGCCCAGCATAGGGGACGACGCTTGCCGCTCCAAAATGATCGCAGCCCCTACCGCTCAGTCCGACGGGCGCATGCCCAGCAGCCGGACCCGCTCACCGTCGCGCAGCACGGCGGTGATCCAGCCACCCTCGCGGCCGTGGGCGCACAGCTCAGGGAACCCCGCGAGCACGTCGACTTGTTCGAAACGGCGGTGTTCCCAGTTGATCCGCGCGTCGTGCCCGGCCTCGGCGAGGGGGAGGACCGAGCGGGCTGCCGCCAACTCGTCGCGAGCCGAGCTGAGCCTGGCGATGACG
>JBHEMN010000197.1:0-13502 GCA_046262575.1 Jatrophihabitantaceae bacterium | reverse complement strand
CACGATCACGGTTGGCGCGGCGACAAAGCTTGGCTTCACGCAGCAGCCGAACGGTTCGACTGGTGGTGTCGCGTTCGGCACGCAGCCGAAGGTCGCGATCCAGGACGCCGGCGGTAACACGGTGACAACGGACAGCAGTTCGGTGACCTTGGCGTTGACGACGCCGGCTGGTGCGACGTTAGGTTGCACCGCGAACCCGACGGCCGCCGCTGGTGGCATCGCATCCTTCGCTGGTTGCAAGATCGACAAGGCGGGCACCTACACGCTGACGGCGACCGATGGCGCGCTGACAAGTGCGGTGAGCAACAGCCTGACGATAAGTGTCGGTGCGGCAAGTCAGTTCCTGGTCACACCGTCGACTACGACTCCCAATGCAGGCAGTTCGTTCACAGTGACCCTTACCGCCGCCGACGCAGGCGGGAACACGGTCACCAGTTACATCGGTACGCACACGGTGACCTGGACCGGGGCAGCCACCAGTCCTGGAGGCAATGCCCCGTCCTACCCGACAAGTTCCGTGGCGTTCACGAATGGCGTGAGCACCACGACACTAACGGCCACCCTCTTCGCCGCGGGCAACAACGATGTGACGGCGAGTGCGACGAGCCCGGCCGTCACCGGAACGACCACGGCCACGGTGAGCGCTCTAACGGCCAGCCGCCTCGCGTGGACCAGCGCGTCCAACAGCGCCGGCACGCTGAGCGGGATCTGCTACTTCTCCTGTACGTACACCGCAGTCGGCGGTCCGGGAACGACATTCAAGGCCAAGGTCAGCTTGACGGATGCCTATGGAAACCTCGTGAATGCGACGGGCGCTGTGACAGTCACGGTTACGAAGAGCAGCGGAACGTTTACCGGCAGCGCCACTGTCACCATCGCGTCCGGTACCTCCCAGTCGAGTACCGGCGGCGACGGCACCGTGGCGGGAGAGATCACGTTTACGACCCGCACCGGGTCCTGGACGACAGATACTCTGAGCATGTCGTCGACACCCAGTTTCACGGGAGCAGCGGCCAGCTTCTCCAAGCCATGATGTGGCGTCGAACAAGTACGTGCCGAGTCGGACGACGTAGGTTTTGACCGTTGATCGGCTGACGACGAGCTCGGTCGCCGCCTCGGGCGGCCCGCAAGGATCAGTCGTAGATACCCTCGACCTGCCAGCGAGGCGGGGTGTCGGCCGCCATGGTGGCGCTGACGAGATAGGCCCGGCCGCGGACGTCGACCAGCTGACAGCGCACGACGTGCCGCGCCGCCTCGGCGTTCCACCACCGCTCGTCGATCGGCCACGGCCCAGCCCACGCCGTGATCGCGACCGGCTGCTCGGCGCCGCACGCGAACGTGACCGGTGGGTGTGGCACCGCGCCGCGCGGGGTCACCACCACCGGTCGTCCCCCGGCGTCGAGGACCTGGGCCGGACGGGGCGGGTCGAGCAGCACCGAGGGTGCCGGCGCGGGCAGCTGCCCCGGCCACGGCTGCTCGGGAAAGCGCACCGCAGTCGGTGCGTCGCCCCACGGCACCAGCCGGGTGCGCTGCCCCGGATCGCGGCCACCATCGAGCAGCGGCGTGAGCACCGAGCCGTGCCCGAGCAAGGTCTGTACCCGGGCCAAGGCGCGACGGGCCCGCTCGTCCTGCTCGCCAGAGCCGCCCCACAGCGCCTGCTGGTGCGCTCCCGTCGGCACCGCCTCGATCGGGACGAGCCGCAGCCGGCACACCCCGCCGGTAGGACGGCCGGGCCGTGACAGCCAGCCCTCGAGTTGCCACCGAATGCGGTCCAGCACGTCGAGGGTCGACAGCACGCCGGCGTGCCGCCAGCGGCGCACCGTCTCTTCGCCGTTGTCGGACCGGGCCTGCAGTTCGAGGCAGGTGCAGGCCAGCCCGTGCGCGGCCAAGGCGGTGACGAACTGCTCGGCTACCCCTCGGGCGCTGAACGCCACGGTGTCGACGCGCTCGAGCGCCGGCTCTAGGTCGAGGGTGACGGCGAACTCGACGGGCGGGCGCCGGCCCGACACCGGGCGGTCGTCGCGGCCGCCGGCCTGCCGGTGTGCCCACGCGCCGACGGGGCCGAACCTGGCCAGCACGTCGCGCGCGGGCAGCGCCGCGAACGCGCCCAGCGTCAGCAATCCGAGCCGCCGCAGCAGGTCGATCAGCGGCGCGGCCCCGGACGGGTCGAGCGTCTCGACGGGCAGGCCGGCGAGGAAGGCAGGCGATCCGCCGGTCTCGACGATCAGCCCACGGCGGGCGGCCTGCTCGGCCGCGAAAGCGCCGTCGGCGACGCCGATCAGCAGGTCGGCGCCGGCGAGCGCGGGTAATCCCGCGACCGCCCGCGACAAGGCGTGCAGCACGCCAGTTTCGCCGCCGAAGTAGCGCGTCGGCCCCCGCACTCCGATCGCGGCCAGGCCGGGACGGGTGATCTCGACACCCGGCGCGATCGATTCGAGGGCAGCCACCACGGGCTCGAAGGTGCGCGCCTCGGCTGCTTCGTTGCGGGCCAGTACGGCAAGTTCGGGGCAGCGCGACTGCGCCTCGCGCCGCCGCAATCCGCGCCGCACGCCCGCCGAGCGGGCCGCGTGGGAACAGGCCACCACGTGGTTCGCGGTGACGACGGCAATCGGGACGTCGGGAGCCAGACCAGCGTCGAGGCGGGCGGTGGTAACCGGCCAGTCCGGGCACCAGATCGCAACCGTCCGCACGGCCGTAGTCATGCCGGCGCCCAGCGGGGAAAGGCAGAGGTGCGCATGGCTAGCCGGCCAGGTCGATGACGGGGGCGAGCGGCTCGGCGGGGCCGATCCCACCCCCGGCGGCGGGGAGCCAGAGGGTGGCCGACCGTGCTCGCGCCGCCTGCCCGCGCCCTTCGGCGGTGACCTCGACCTGCCGCGCGCGCAGCCGACCGAGGCCGGCGCCGATACCGGCCCAGTGACCGTCGTGAGCGGTCAGGCGCACGTCGGCGCCGGGCCATTCCTCGGCGCTGGTGAGGTAGGCCATGAGCACGGCGTCGCGGCTGCGGGCCCGGGCCGCCAGGCGCCGCACATCGCTGGGCGGCAGGTCGGCCCGACGGGTAGGCGGGCGGAGGGCCACCACGTCGACGGCGTCGAGCAGCGCGCCGACGGCGGTCGTCCACCCCGAGCCCGGCGCCTGGACGATGGCCAGCCGGGACAACTCGATGCCGTACTCGGCCGCCGCCTCGGCGCTGATGCGGGCAAAGCCGACCAGTGCGCACCAGGCGCCTTCGGCCGAAGCAGCTCCGAGCAGCGCCAGCAGTAGCGACACCGATCCGGTGATGCTGGCCGTGCTGCCCCGCCGCAGTCCGTCGGGCAGGATCGGGGCCAGCGCCGGCGCTACCGGCAGCGGTGGAGCGCCGCGGCGGCCCAGATCGACGGCAGTGGAGCCGTCGGCCTTACGGATCGCCACGTCGAGCATTCCGCTATCATCGAACACGTGTTCGACTAAGTCAATCTGTGCTGAACCTGCGCCAGCCCCTACAAGATCAACGACAGCACGCTCGCGGAAGTCCGGGTGGCTTGCGCCTGGATAAGATGCGTGGCGATGGACATCAGTGAATTGCCGGCCCGTTCGGTCGCTCCAGAAGAGCGGACTAATCAATCTTCGCGGCGTCTGGACGTCAACCTGATCTTCTGGGGCGCTAGCCTCCTGGTTACGGCAGCGGCATTGATCCGAAACCGATCTCTATTCACCCAGGCTCACTACCCGAGCAGCGACGCCGCGCTGAACTCCCTACTGGTATACCGCGCCGAGCATTTCGAGCAACTGGTCGGCAACTACTCCAGGGTCGGCTTCAACCATCCCGGACCGGCGTTATTGTACTTCCTAGCCGCTGGACAAGCCATCTTCCACAACCTGTTGCACGTCGTGCCTGCCCCGTATAACGGGCAGGAACTGGGCGCAATCGTCTACGCAGCGGCATTCGTGGGACTGGCCTTGGTCTCGGTGTATCGCCTCACCCGCTCGCGGGGAGCGACAGCTATCGCTTTTGGAATCGTGTTCGTCTTTATAGCCAGCAACCACGTGCTCGGCAACACCTGGTTCCCCTATCTGTACATACCTGCATTCTTGCTCTTCATGGTGTCGGGGGCAGCCGTAGGTGCGGGTAGGACTGCTGAGGTCCCGCTGTTCGTCTTGTCTGCGGCTGTTCTCGTGCACGGCCACGTGAGCTTCCTCATGGTCGTCGCTATCACCACCTTGGTGGCGTTCGGCAGTTGGTTCTGTCTGAACCGACTGCACTGGCGGACTGAGATCGCCGCTCACCAGCGCGGGCTACGGTGCGCGGCGGGACTGATGGCCGTGGCCGCGTTGCCGATCGCCGTCAACACCGTGCTCCACTACCCGGGGGAGTGGCCCCGGTACGTGCACTTCGTGCAACATGGGCAGCACCTGCCGCGGACCGGCCATGACGTCCTCGACTTCTTCGGCGGCTATTGGGTGTCCCTTGGTGTTCCTGTGATTATCAGTGTGATCGCCGCAGTGGTCGCCCTCGCGCTGACCACGACCGAACGCAACCGCGACCGACGCGTCATATTCATAGCCCTTTACGGCATGCTGATTCTGCAAAGCTTCCTCATGCTGCTCTACGTGGCCCGCGGGGTAGACCAACTGATCAAAACGAATGTCTATATCGGTTACTACTACCTCACTGTCCCGCTCTTGCTGGTGACGAGTGCCGCTGCGCAACTCTGGATTCGAGTGTCCGAGCTAGCACGACGGCCGGCCGTGTCGCGAAACATGAGTGCGCGTGCTGCTGCCCTCATCTGCGCAGCGCTGATTGCTTTCGCCGTTACCGTCCCCCGTTTGGATCTTGGATCCGCTCCGAATGCGCAACTCCCGGGAATAGTGGCGGCGCTGCGTGCCCATCCCGCCCGAGGTGACCGGATGGTCGAGTTCGATCTGGACGAGCACGATACCTGGCCTGCGGTCGCCGGCCTAGCCGCCGAGAGCCTTCGCGTCGGGTTGCCCTGGTGCGTCAAGCCCGCGGCCGACGGCACCTGGCAAGTCCTGTTCAGCTCCACGTATTCCTGCAAGGCGAGCGACCGGCCGCGGTGGATCGTCCACTGCATCAACCGTTCGGGCGCGCCACCGGGCGCCCAGGTGATCTGGTCGGGATTCGTGGGGCGCACCCCGATCACGATGTTCATCCTGAGCCGGGAAGCCGCTTGAGACACCCCGCGGGCTGGACGAAGCAGGGCACTGGGCGCCAGCATGGGGAAGCACCTACGGAGGCATCGATGGAGCCCACTGTCTCAGCCCGCACGGCAGAACTCGAGGCCGTGCGCGCTCGCCGGGTCGAACTGCGCGAAGCTATGGGACGTCTGGAACGTTCGCTGGCTGCGCCCGCGTCGGGACGCGCGGTCGTGTGGGGCGAGCAGGTGCACGCCCTACTCGTCGAGCTGGCCGCCGACTTTGCCGAGCACATCGACGTCACCGAGGGCCCGGACGGACTGCACCACGCGATCCTGGCCGGCGACCTGCGCCTGGCGAACGCCGTCGACGCGCTCGCCGCCGAACACGCCCAGATCGCGGCCGAGATCCGCGATCTTGTCGCTAATGCCGAGCCTCCTGTCACCCAGGCGGACGTCGAGGTGGTGCGCGACAGTGGCACGAACCTGCTCGGGCGGCTGTTCAGGCACCGCCAGCGCGGCGCCGACCTGATCTACGAGGCCTATCAAACAGACATCGGTGGCGGCGACTAGTCACTCGGCGAGCTCCTCGTCGAGGTCGACGTCGCGCACATGCACGCGATCAGGGTGCTGGAAGACGAACCGCTTGTAGGACCAGAAGCGGAAGATGGTGCCGATCCCGATCGTGACGAGGTTCACGACGTTCATGACGAGGTGGTCCTCGCGCTGCTCCAACGGGTAGGCGAACAGCGCGAGGACCAGTTCTGCGAACGCGAGGGCAATCATGTTGATGGCGAAGAAGAACGATGTCTCGCGGCCGATGCTGGTGCGCGCGCGGTGCGAGAACGACAGGTGCCGGTTGCCGAAGTAGGCAAACACCGTCGCCACGATCGTCGACGCACCTTTCGCCTTGAGCCAGCCGTAGGGCGAGAGCAGGTTGTAGAGGCTGAGGTCGATCGCCAGGGCGACCAGGCCGATCGCGCCGAATGCGGTGATCTCCTTGAGCAGAATGCGCCAGGAACTGCGCACGTGAACGCGCAGCGCGCTAAGGCCCGAGATTGCCGCCATGACCGGCTGAGCCTACCCAGCGTTCTTGTGCGGTGATCCTGAGCGGGCAGACCCGGCCCGCACTAGGCTCACTCGGCGTGGACGAGCGCACCGGGCTGCCGGTCGTCGGCATGGTGGGCGCCGGTCAGCTGGCCAGGATGACACACCAGGCCGCGATCCCCCTCGGCCAGTCGCTACGGATCCTGGCCGATTCTGCGCACGACGGCGCGGCGCTAGTGGCCGCCGACGTCGTCCTGGGCGATTACCGCTCGCTCCCGGACCTGCGGGCCTTCGCGGCCGGCTGCGACGTGCTGACCTTCGACCACGAACACGTGCCCAACGAGCACCTTGCCGCGCTCGCTGCCGAAGGCGTGTCGGTGCAGCCAAGCGCGGGTGCGCTGCGATTCGCCCAGGACAAGGCGGCGATGCGCGACAGGCTTACCGCAATGGGGGTGCCGGGCCCACGGTGGGCGGATCTGTCGGTGTCCGGTGATCCGCGCGAGCTACTCGCTGCGTTCGGCGAACAAGTGGGCTGGCCACTTGTGCTCAAGTCCGCGCGGGGCGGCTACGACGGCAAGGGCGTGTGGGTGATCGGCTCCCTCGACGAGGCGCGTGCCGTAATCGCGGCGGGAGTGGCGCTGGTGGCCGAGGAGAAGGTGCCGATCGTCCGGGAGTTGGCCGCGGTCGTGGCCCGCTCGCCGTACGGGCAGGGAGCCGCGTGGTGCGTCGTCGAGACTGTGCAGCGCGACGGCATCTGCGTCGAGGTCATCGCACCGGCACGGGGTCTGGCCCGGGATCGTGCTGACGAGGCACAGCAGCTCGCGTTGCGAATCGCCGCCGAACTCGAGGTCACCGGCGTGCTCGCCGTCGAACTCTTCGAGACCGCTCAGGCGCGACCCGCACCCGGGTACAGCGGCGCCCTGCTGGTGAACGAGCTCGCGATGCGCCCGCACAACTCCGGCCACTGGACGATCGAGGGCGCCCGCACGTCGCAGTTCGAGCAGCACCTCCGTGCGGTGCTCGACTACCCCCTCGGCGCAACGACCCTCACCGCGCCCGCAGTCGTGATGGCGAACCTGCTCGGTGGCCCCGACGACGTGATCCCGAAGGGCCTCGACGAACGCGTTCACCATTGCCTTGCGCGTTGGCCCGATGTGAAGATTCATCTGTACGGCAAGGGCTCGCGTCCAGGTCGCAAGATCGGCCACGTCACCGCTCTGGGATCCGATTCGGTGGCGGTCCGCGCCCGGGCCCGGGCCGCCGCCGACTACCTCGTGAACGGAGGCGGCCATGACTGACCCGGTGGTGGGCCTGATCATGGGCAGCGACACGGACTGGTCGGTGATGGGCGCGGCAGCTGACGTGCTGCGCGAGTTCGAGGTGCCGCACGAGGTGCGGGTGGTCTCGGCACACCGCACTCCGCTCGACATGGTGTCCTACGCGCAGCTGGCCGCCGGCCGCGGCCTGAAGGTGATCATCGCCGGCGCGGGTGGCGCAGCCCATCTGCCCGGCATGGTGGCCTCGCTGACTGCGCTCCCCGTCATCGGCGTGCCGGTCGCGCTGAAGTGCCTGGACGGCATGGACTCCCTGCTGTCGATCGTGCAGATGCCCGCGGGCGTCCCCGTCGCGACCGTGTCGATCGGCGGAGCGCGCAACGCCGGACTGCTGGCTGTGCGCATACTCGCCACGTCGGACGGGTCGTTGGCCGAACGGATGAGCGCCTTCCAACGGGCACTGGCCGAGGGTGCACACGCGAAGGACGCCGCCCTCGCCGAACACATCGCTGGCCAGGACTGACCCCCGACCCGCCTGCCGCGACGGGTCCGGAACAAGCCTGCACTGACGGCTCCCTCAGCAACTGCTCCGTACGCTTGCGGCGTGAGCTTCCTGCGGCGCGTGCGCCAGGCGCCGCGCCGGTTGGTGGCCGCTGTTGTCGTGCTCGTGCTGGCCGCCGTGGCCGTGGCCATCTCGACGCTGGCCAGCGCCACGCCCGAGATCCGTACCCACGCCCGGTTCGTCGCGGGCACCCCCGAGGCGGGCCGCGCGGTGCTGCTGGACACCACGCTTTACCTGCCCGCGAAGACGCCTGCCCCCGCAGTGCTGCTGGCCCACGGTTTTGGCGGTTCGAAGTCGAGTGTGAGTGCCGAGGCGCGCTCCCTCGCGCGCCACGGCTATGTCGTCCTCGCCTACACCGCGCGCGGGTTCGGCCGGTCCGGCGGTTCGATCCACCTCGACGCGCCGAACTACGAAGTGCACGACGCAAGCCTGCTCGTCACCCACCTGGCCTCGCTGGCGCAGGTGTCGCGCGGCGCAGGCCAGCCGCAGGTCGCCGTCGCCGGCAGCTCCTACGGCGGGGCGCTCGCCCTGCTGCTCGCCGGCAGCGACGCGCGCATCCGCGCTGTCGGTGCCGACATCACCTGGAACAACCTCGCGCAGGCGCTGTTCCCCAATGCCGCCGGCACCCCTCCGGGCGTCTTCAAGAAGTTGTGGGCCGGCTACCTGTTCCAGGCGGCGAACAGCGGCCGGGGAACGGATCCCGCCTGCGGACGCTTCGCCGCCGAGCTCTGCGCGGCCTACCAGCAGACGGCGCAGACCGGCGCGCCCAGCACCGCACTGCTCGCGCTCCTGCGGGCCTCCAGCCCGGCGACCGTACTGGACAAGATCACCGCCCCGACGCTGCTCACCCAAGGGGAGCAGGACGCCTTGTTCCCGCTGTCCGAGGCGGATGCGAATGCGCGCGGGATCGCGGCGCACGGCACCCCGGTGCGGGTTGCCTGGCGCGCCGGCGGCCATGACGGTGTCGACGGCGCCAGCACGGTGCTCCGCGCGCTGACGGGTTGGCTCGACGACGTGTTCGCCGGGCGGGCGGGAACCCGGCAGCCGTTCGAGATCTCCGAACAGGGCTCGGCGATCTCGACGGCGAACGGACGCACGGTCGACCGAACGCTGCACGTCGACAGCTACCCGGGCTTGGGGGGCGCGCCGGAGCCGCGGCGCACCGTCACGGTGTCAGGCCCGCCGCAGACGATCACGGCTCCGGCGGGCGGAAACCCAGCGGCCGTCACCAGCCTGCCTGTCCTCGGATCGATCCTCGGCGGCGCGGCACAGCTGCCCGCATTGAGCGCCCTCGGCACCGTCCCGGGCCAGGTCGCGCAGTTCCTGTCCGCCCGGTTGCCCACCCGGCTGCTCATCGCCGGCGCGTCGACGGTCGCGGTGACTGTCACCGCTACCAGGAGCACCGATGCGACACTGTTCGTCGGGCTGCACGATGTCAGCCCGGATGGCGCCGACGTGCTGCCATCGAACCTCGTCGCGCCCCTGCGCCTGGTCGGTCTGCGACCCGGGAGGCCGCGCACCGTCACGGTGCACCTGCCCGCGGTGGTGCGCGAGGTCGCGGCCGGGCACCGGCTGCGACTGAGCATCGCAACCACCGACCTCGCCTACCAACTGCCCGCCGACCCGCGCGCCTACACCGTTGCGGTGGGTGGACTCATCAGTGCGCCACTGTCGATCCCCACGGCCGACGGCCGCGTCCTGCACCCCGGACACCCGGCGGCCTGGCTGCTCACCGGCCTGGCAGTGTGCCTCCTGGCCGGCGCGACGGTCGCGCTCGTGTTCGCCCGGCGCCGTCGCGCGCTGCAGGCCGATCCCGAGCTGACCGCGGTTCCTGTCTCGATCGCGGGTCTGGTCAAGGAGTACGCCGACGGGTATCGGGCCGTCGACGACGTCACGTTCCGGGTCGAGGGCGGCCAGGTCGTCGGCCTGCTGGGCCCGAACGGTGCCGGCAAGACCACGACCCTGCGGGTGCTCGTCGGCCTGATCAGGCCTACAGCCGGCGTGATCCACGTGTTCGGCGAGCCGGTGCGGCCGGGCGCGGCCGTACTCGCACGTCTTGGCGCCTTCATCGAGGGTCCCGGGTTCCTGCCGCATCTGTCCGGTCGGGAGAACCTGCGGCTGTTCTGGGCTGCGACCGGGCGAGCAGAGGACGACGCCGACTTCGACACTGCCCTGGACATCGCGGGTCTCGGCGCGTCGATCGAGCGCCGCGTCAAGACCTACAGCCACGGCATGAAACAGCGCCTCGGCATCGCGCAGGCGATGCTCGGGCTGCCCGAGGTGCTCGTCCTCGACGAACCGACCAACGGCCTCGACCCACCGCAGATCGCCGAGATGCGTGAGGTATTGCGGCGTTACGCAGCGAGCGGGCGCACCGTCGTGGTGTCGAGCCACCTGCTGGCCGAGGTCGAGCAGACGTGTACGCACGTCGTCGTCATGCACCGCGGCCGACTGGTCGCAGCAGGCTCGGTGGCTGACATCGCGGGCGCGGGCGGCGTGCAGTTGGCCGTCGACGACCCGGCGGGCGCGGCGCGAGTTCTTGCTGCCGCAGGCATTTCGGCGCATGCCGTCCCCGCGCGGCGCGCCCTCGAAGACGTTTTTCTCGATCTAGTGGGGGATACCCCGTCGTGAGCAGTCCGACCGAGCAGGGCCCCCCCACGAGAACGGGTGTGCACGAACGACTCGCCGCGCTGGCGGCGGGCGCCCCGCCGGCGTTCGACCCGCGCCGCACACTGCGGCTGCGCGTCGAGTTCGTGCGGCAGGTCAAACGCCGGCGAACCCAGTTGGCCCTGGCCGTCCTGCTGGTGCTGCCCATCCTCATCGCACTCGCGTTCAAGATCGGTGGCGACTCCTCCGGCGGACCGGGCCTGGTCGACCTGGCCACTACCGGCGCAGCCAACTTCGCGCTGTTCACCGAGTTCGCGTCCGTCGGGTTCCTGCTCGTCGTCATGGTCGCGTTGTTCTGTGGCGACACGGTGGCCAGCGAGGCGAACTGGGCCTCGCTGCGCTACCTGCTGGCGATGCCCGTCCCCAGGGCGCGATTGCTGCGGCAGAAGCTGATTGTCGCGCTGACCCTGAGCTTCGCGGCGAACCTGTTCCTGCCCGCCTGGGGGATGGTCGTCGGAGCGTTCTTCTTCGGTGGTGCGCCGGCCCGTTCGCCGCTGGGCGGGACATTCGACTTCACCGAGTCGCTGTGGCGCCTGGCGATCGTCGTCGCCTACGCCTGTGGGCAGTCGCTGGTGGTGGCGGCGCTGGCGTTCCTGCTCAGCGTCACCGTCGACAATCCGCTCGGCGCGGTCGGTGGCGCGACCCTGCTCGTCGTCGTCTCGAACATCATCGACTCGATCACCGCACTCGATCCCTACCGCCGGTTCCTGCCGACGCACTTCCAGTACTCGTGGCTGGACGCCCTCGGCCCGGCGATCGGGTGGGACGACATGATGCGAGGAACCGGTCTGGCCCTGATCTACGCGGCGATGTTCTTCGCGATCGCCTGGCTTCGTTTCGACCGCAAGGACATCACCAGCTGAGCTGGTCCGCGGACGCGTCGCGCCCGGGCTAGGGGCGGCCCAGGGCGCGGTAGAGCCAACCCGCGGCACGCCATTGCCCCGGATCGAGCACATTGCGGCCGTCCACCAGGTTGCGCTGCGCTACCAGGGCGCCGATCGTGTCCGGTGACATCGCCCGGAACTCCTCCCACTCGGTCAGCAACATGATCACGTCGGCGCCCCTGACGGCTTCGGTCAACGAGTCGACATACGTGAGCTGCGGATGCACCCGGCGGGCGTTGTCCATCGCCTGCGGGTCGTAGACGACGACCACGCCGCCGCGGCGTCCGATCGAGGCCGCCACGTCGAGCGCTGGCGAGTCGCGGATGTCGTCGGAGTTGGGCTTGAAGGCGGCTCCGAGCACCGCGACGTGCATCCCGTGATAGGAGCCGTCGACGAGGTCCAGCCCGATCTCGACAGTGCGGACTCGGCGCCGCAGGTTGATCTCGTCCACCTCGCGCAGGAAGGACACCGCCTGGTCGACGCCGAGTTCGCCGGCGCGGGCAATGAACGCGCGGATGTCCTTGGGCAGGCAACCACCGCCGAAGCCGAGCCCGGCGTTGAGGAAGCGGCGCCCGATGCGCGCGTCGTGGCCGATCGCCTCGGCCAGCTTGGTGACGTCGGCACCGGTCACTTCGCACACTTCGGCCATGGCATTGATGAACGAGATCTTGGTGGCCAGGAACGAATTCGCCGCGACCTTGACGAGTTCGGCGGTGGCGAAGTCGGTCACGACGGCTGGGGTGCCCGCCGCGAGCACGGGTGCGTACACGGTGCGGATCTGCTGCTCGGCCCATGCGGAGTGCACGCCGAAGACGAGTCGGTCCGGACGCAGCGTGTCCTGGACTGCGAAGCCTTCACGCAGGAACTCCGGGTTCCACACCAACTCGACGTCCTTGTTCGGCGCCAGATCGAGCAGCATCGCCTCCAGGCGCGCCGCCGAGCCGGCGGGCACCGTCGACTTGCCGACGACGAGAACCTTGCGGGTCAGGTGCGGTGCGAGCGAACTGAAGGCCGCGTCGACGTAGGTCATGTCGGCGGCAAGTTCACCCTTGCGCTGTGGGGTTCCCACGCAGATGAAGTGCACGTCGGCGAACTCGGCCGCCTCCGCGTATGAGGTGGTGAAGCGCAGCCGGCCACCGCCGATGTGCTTGACCAGCAGCTCGGGCAACCCCGGTTCGTAGAACGGGACCTGACCAGCGCGCAGCTGCTCGATCTTCGCCGCATCGATATCCAGGCCCATGACGTCGTAGCCGAGTTCGACCATGCAAACGGCGTGGGTGGCACCGAGGTAGCCCGTGCCGATGACGCAGAGGCGGGGCCGGTCGCTGCTCACGTCGCAATCCCCAGTCTGCCGTGCGGTTGACGTTGCAGAGGCTATCGGTCCGAGCACAGCGGCCTGGTCGTGCGGGGGTGGGCCAGGGTCTGGTAGGGATGGCACATGGCGCTCGCGAATTCGATTCGATTGACGGCTCGGCCGGCCTGGGTGGCACTGGGCGAACACCACGCCGTCATCCGCGATAGCGGGTTGCGGGACCTGTTCGCCGGCGATCCCGAGCGCGGTGAGCGGCTGACGCTCGAGGCGGAGGGCATCTACCTCGACTACTCGAAGAACCGCGTCACCGACGAGACGATCAAACTTCTCGTGCAGCTGGCCGTGGAGTCCGGGTTGCGCGAACGCATTGCCGCGATGTTCGGTGGGGAAAAGATCAACGCCACCGAGGACCGCGCCGTGCTGCATGTCGCCCTGCGTGCGCCCAAAGGGGAGCGCATCACCGTCAACGGCATCGACGTCGTCCCAGCCGTGCACGAGGTGCTCGCCCGCATGAGTGAATTCGCCGACCGGGTGCGCCGAGGCCGCTGGCTGGGGCACACCGGCAAGGCGATCCGCAACATCGTCAACATCGGCATCGGGGGTTCCGATCTGGGACCGGTGATGGCC
>JBHEMN010000196.1:0-7420 GCA_046262575.1 Jatrophihabitantaceae bacterium | reverse complement strand
AGCCGTAGCCCTCCGCTTCCAGCTTGGCCGAATACGCGGCCTTCGCCCCCTCGGCGAGCTCGCGCTGGGACTCGTCACTGTAGTAGATCGCCGAACGGTACTGGCTGCCGACGTCGTTGCCCTGCCGCATGCCCTGCGTCGGGTCGTGCGTCTCGAAGAACAGCCGCAGCAGCTGCGCGAAGCTCGTCAGCGCCGGGTCGTATACGACGAGTACCGCTTCGGTGTGCCCGGTCATCCCGGAGCAGACCTCTTCGTAGCTGGGGTGCTGCGTCATGCCGCCGGCGTAGCCGACCGCGGTCGTCCAGACCCCCGCGGTCTGCCAGAAGATCTCTTCGGTGCCCCAGAAACATCCCGAACCGAAGACGACGCTCTGCAGCCCGTCGGGAAACGGCGGCGAAATCGGTCGGCCGCTGATGAAGTGCGTGGCGGGGACTGCGTGCTCGTACGTATCGCGCCCGCGCAGGGCCTTCTCGGGGGTGACGAGCTCGCTCGGGCGGCGGGAGAACAGCATGCGTTCAGGTTACGAGCAGAGCCCACCAACTACCAGAATGGCGCAGGGGTTGTCCCGAGGACGTAACCTTTCAGGTATGACGCAGTGGGGCCTCGACACCCTCTTCAATCCCGCCAAACGGCACATGGACGAAGAGAAGCAGCGCCTGCAGTCGACCCGGGAGGAGATCGGCGACAGTTCGGGCGGAAAGCGCATCGACCTGGAGTCGGGCAAGGTGACCATCAGCCGCGGCCAGCCCAAGGACGGCTCCGATTCCGTCGAGGCTGAGCCAGCCGAAGCGGCGGGGACCGAGGCTGACCTGGCCGACGCCGCGACGGCGCAGCCTTCGCCCGACCACACCGACGACTCGAACGGGCCCGACCCGGTCTGAGCGGCACACGACGAAGCCCCGGCGGATGGGGGGATCCGCCGGGGCTTCGCTGGACCGCGGCCATACTCCGGTAAGCAGGACGATCACCGGAATCCGCCGGGTGCATCAGATCCGTCCGGCGGGCCGGGGGGGACCACGCCTGACGCATCCAATGTGCTGCTGCCCGCGGTCACAGGCCGACTTCGCCACCGGCCGCGGAGCGGGGGACCTCACGGCTGGTCACTGTCGATCTTGTGACGTTGTGCTGCACACCAACATGACGTGTGATTTCCGTGAAGTCAAGTCAAACGGTGAATTGCCCTATTTTGCGGCGTGTCGCAGACCTGTGAACTGCCTCAAAGGGTCCGCGGCGCAGCCGGCGGGACTTATCCCGTTCCGGGGCTCGCCTGCGGATCCCAGCCCGCGCCGTGCGTGCGCTGGATGAGGTCGTTGAGCACCGGTCCCACGACCTGGGGGAACCCCCCCACCTGGATGGCGAGGCTGAACCGGTCGCTGGAGACCGCGCTGGCAGGGTCGCCCGGATCGAGCATCATGTGTTCGCTCAGGGTCAGCACCTGGAACGTGAGTCCACGGGCGTTGAGGAACTCGCTCACCGCGCCGACCTCCTTCTCGTCGACTGTTTGCAGGAACACCTGGCCGTTGAGCCACCCGGTCATCTCCATGCCTGCCATCCTCGCCGATTCGCGGCCGGACTCGACCGGCCCCATTCGCCGAATCGACCCGCATGGGCCGCAACAAGCAATTCTCGCCTTTCCCAGCCCTAGCTGCCAGGGTGTCGGGAATGAACGTGCTGCTGATCGGGGCGCCCGGCTCGGGCAAGGGCACCCAGGGTGAGCGCCTTTCGCAGCGCCTCGGGCTCGAACACATCGCCGCCGGTGACCTCCTACGCGCGGAAGTCGATGCCCAGACCCCACTGGGGCGTCGGGTGGCGGACATGATGCAACGGGGCGACTTGGTGCCCGACGCCGTGATCGTGAGCCTGCTGATGCCGAGGGTGCTCGCCGCGGCTGACGCCAGTGGCTACCTGCTCGACGGCTTCCCGCGTTCGGTCGAGCAGGCCGTCGAAGCGCGCAAACTCGGTGACCAAGCCGACGCCGCCCCGCAGGCCGTCATCTATCTCGACGCGCCGCGCGAAGAGCTCGTGCGACGGATCGTGGCTCGCGCCGAGATCGAAGGACGTGCCGACGACAACCCGCAAACCGTACGCAATCGCCTCGAGGTGTTCGACGCCGCGACGCGCCCGCTGGTCGACTACTACCGTGAGCGCGGCCTATTGCACGTCATCAACGCCAACCAGGACGAGGATGCCGTGACCGCTGAAATTCTGGCGGCCCTCGACGGCGCAGGCGCCGATTGAGCCCGCAAGTCAGGGTTCGGGCAGCAAGCGCTTCACGACCTTGCCGGCCGGGTTGCGCGGCAGTTCGTCGAGGAAGCGCACGTCGCGCGGCACCTTGTACCGGGCCAGGTTGGCTTTCACGAAGTCACGGACGCCGTCTTCATCGATGTCGCTATCCCCGGTGCGCACCACGTAGGCCAGCAGTCGGGCTCCGAACTCTGGGTCGCTGACCCCGACGACGGCAGCCTCCGTGATCGAGTCGTGGGTGGCCAGCAGGTCCTCGATCTCGCGCGGAAACACGTTCTCACCGCCGGAGATGATCATGTCGTCGTCGCGGCCGTCGACAAACAGTCGCCCGGCCGCGTCGAAGTGCCCGACGTCGCCGGTCGACATCAGCCCAGCTACCTGCTCCTTGTTCCCACCGCCGGTGTAGCCCTCGAAGTGGATCGAGTTCCCGACGAAGATGCGACCGGTGTCACCCGGTGCCACCTCGTGGCCGGCAGGGTCGAGCAGCTTGATCGTCGTTCCGTGCGGCGGGCGCCCGACTGTGCCCGGAGCCGCGCGCAAATCGGCCGGTGTCGCGATCGTGGCGTAGGCCACCTCGGTCGATCCGTAGAGGTTATAGACGACCTCCCCCAGGAGGTCCATCGCGCTTGCGGCCAGCTCGGCGGAAAGAGCTGAACCGGAGACCGCGACGATGCGCAACCCAGACAGATCCCGGGAGCCGATCTCGTCCTGTGCCGCAGCGAGGATTCGCGACAGCAGAATCGGCACCGTGACCAGGGCGTCGCAACCGTGCTCCGCGAGCATGGCGACCGCGACCTTCGCGTCGAAGCGCCGGGTCGTCACGACGGTATTGCCCAGGCCCAGGGCCAGGATCGAACTCAGCAGCCCCCAGGCGTGGAAGGCCGGGGCGGCAAGCAGCACGGTGCGCCCCGAGCGCAGCGGGATCTTGGAGAGGTAGCCGCCGGGGATGACCATCGACAGGCCGATATCGCGCGGCGCGCCCTTCGGAGTGCCGGTGGTACCGCTGGTCAGTAGCACGATGCGCTGCTTGCGACCAGGTCGCGCGGGCGTCGAGGACTTGGCACCGGCAATGAGTTGCTCGACGGTCGACCTGCCGTCGCGCTCGTTCGGCGCCTCCGTCCACGCCAGGACGTGCCCGAGCGGCGGCTCGTAACCCGACACGATGGGGGTGAACTCGTCATCGTGCACGAGCACGGTGACCTCCTCGCGGGTGCAGACATCGACGAGCTGGGGCCCGGCGAAGTCGGTATTGAGGAGCAATGTGCGCGCGCCGAGCTTCGCTCCGGCAAGGATTGCCTCGAACAGACCGCGGTGGTTGCGGACCAGGATGCCGAGGCTGTCACCGGTCCGGAATCCCTTTGTTCGCAAAGCATTGGCCAGAGCGTTGGTGCGCTTGTCCAACTCGGCGAACGTGACCGGCCCGCGCTCGTCGAGGATCGCGACAGAGTCGCCCTGCCCGGCGCGCGCGAGAGCGACGGCGGCCCCGGCGGGCCCGTAGGCCTCCAGCGCCCGCACCACCGCGACGAATCGGTGCGGCGGAATCAAGGCAACGCCGGCGCCGCGGGCCTTGAACAGGGTGGCTGCGAAATAGGCCTCGGTGCCCGCCCGGCCGAGCAGGGTCTTCGCGTCGCCGATGATGTCCATGTGACTGTCTACCAGCGAGTAGCCGCGGCCGCATGCGAAACCTGCAGGTTTGCCCGCCCAGCGTGCGGGCAGCCTTCCCACCACCAGACCGCTCCGGCGTTTGGTTGGGCCTTGTCGTACGCGTCGTGCGCAACTAACGTGCGAGCGGCCAGCCAAGGTGCCCACGCACAAGTCCAGATCTGGAGGCGTAATGCTCAACAGCGCCACGATTACCGCCAACATCCCAGCCGGTGACCTGAACCGGGCGCGCGATTTCTACGCGGATAAGTTGGGGCTCACCCCGGCCTTCGAGGTGCAGGGCGTCCTGCTGGTCTACCGGACCGTCGGTGGGTCGACGTTCAGCGTCTACCAGACGGAATACGCCGGGCAGGCCGGCCACACCATCGCCCAGTGGCATGTCGATGAGGTAGTAGAGGTCCGCGACCTGAAAGCGAAAGGCGTCAACTTCGAGCAGTACGACCTGCCAGGAGTCGCGTGGTCCGACGACGTCGCCACCATCGAGGGCATGGGAAAGGCCGCCTGGTTCAAGGACAGCGAGGGAAATATTCTCTGTGTGGACGACGGCCTACCCGGCGCCTGACCTTCAGTCGCGCTGGTGGGCAAGGGGGGAGTTGAACCCCCACGTCCTTTCGGACACACGGACCTGAACCGTGCGCGTCTGCCATTCCGCCACTTGCCCGGCACCGCACCGTCGCGCGGCTGATTGGCCAGCCGAAACGGTAGCACGGGCGCATGACCGGATTGCGAGGTCACAACCCCGCTCCCAGTAGACTCGCCGGGAACGTGTGCCGACACACGTGCTGTACCTGTGCCGTTCGGAGGAGGGTGACGTGAGCCTGGCTCAGCGCTTCGAACGTCGCCTCGAGGGTCTGGTCGGCGGGGCGTTCGCCCGCGTATTCAAGGGCCAGGTCGAGCCCGTGGAAATAGGTTCGGCGCTTCAACGCGAGGCCGCCGACAAGCGCAACGTCATGGGCAACGGTCAGGTGCTAGCGCCGAACCGCTATCGCGTCACGCTGTCCTCCTCCGACCACGAGCGGCTCGTGCCGTGGGAGGTGCAGCTGACCAGCTCGCTGGCCGAGCTGGTGCAGGAGTACCTCGACGAGAACCGTTGGAGCACAATCGGCGACATCGAGGTCTACCTCGCCTGCGACGATCAGCTGCATACCGGCGTGTTCGGGGTCGCCTCACGAATGGAGCCGCAGGCGCCGCCGCGCCGCCGCCCGCACGATTCAATGTCGCTGCCGGTCGTTCCGGGCGTGCCCGTTGGCGAGTACGCCCACCCGTTCAACGTCAGCCCGGGCAGCTACCAGCCGAGCCCGGTCGGGGTCGGCGCAGCGGCGGTGTCGCCGCAGCAGTTGATTCCTCAGGCGCCCGCGCCGCAGCGCGGCCCCCCTGCGCCGGCGGCGCCCCCGCCGGGAGTTGGGCGTCAGGGGCGCGCCCCGACGCTCGTGGTGGACCAGACCAATCAGCGCTTCGAACTGCGCGTCGGCAGCAACGTCATCGGTCGCGGCACCGAAGCTGACCTGCAACTGCTCGACCAAGGCATCTCCCGGCGCCACCTCGACATCCAGTTCGACGGCAACTTCGCGACCGTGTACGACCTCGGTTCGACCAATGGCACCTCCGTCAACGGCCACGAGGTCGGGAGTCAACTGTTGCGCCATGGCGACGTGGTGCGCGTCGGCCACACCCGGCTCGTGTTTCATCAGGCCCAGGTGTGACGGCCGAATGAATTCCGCCCTGGCGCTGCAATTGATGCGATTTGGTTTCCTGGCACTGCTCTGGCTTTTCGTGTTCGCCTCGATGCGGGTGATCCGCAGCGACCTGCGCACCAGCGGCCAGCCCCGCATCTCGGGCCCACCCCCGGCCCGACGCAAGGGCGGCCGCAGCGCTCAAGCCGGTGCGCCGAGCGGGCCGCGGGGGGCAACACACCTGCTCGTCACCGCGGGAGACCTGATGGGCACCCGGATCAGCCTCAATGGTGCGCCCGTCCTGATCGGCCGTGCCGACGACTCGACGCTCGTGGTCACAGACGACTATGTGAGCACGAGGCATGCCCGGATCAGCCTGCAGGACGGCTTGTGGGTCGCCGAGGACCTCGGCTCGACCAACGGCACGTACCTAGGCCAGCGCAAGCTGGATGGGCCGGTACCGATGGACATGGGCGTCCCGCTGCGCATCGGCCAGACGGTGTTGGAACTGCGATGACCCTCATCGTGAGGTACGCCGTGCGCTCGGACCTCGGTCTCGTGCGCACCAACAACGAGGACTCAGTTTATGCCGGACCGCGACTGCTCGCCATCGCCGACGGTATGGGCGGGCACGCGGCGGGCGAAGTGGCCAGCAAGATCGTCATCGGGGCACTGGAGGATCTTGACGAGGACCGCCACGTCGACGACCTCACGGGCGCCCTGCGTGAGGCTGTCCTCGAGGCCAATCGGCGCATTGCCGAAGCGGTGCAGGAGAGCAAGGAACTCGAGGGCATGGGGACCACGCTGACGGCATTGCGCTTCACCGGCACGACGATCGGGCTGGTTCACGTCGGCGACTCGCGCGGCTACGTCATGCGCGGCGACCGGCTCTCGCAGATCACGCACGACGACACCTATGTCCAGCATCTCGTCGACGCGGGCAAGCTCACCCCGGACGAGGCCAAGGACCATCCTCGCAAGTCGGTGATCCTGCGCGCCTTGCTCGGCAGCGAGGTCGAACCCGACGTGTCGATCCGGGAGGCGCGCGCCGGAGACCGGTACCTCCTGTGCACCGACGGTCTCTCCGACGTCGTCACGACTGAGACGATCGAGGAGACCCTACGCATTCCGAACCTGCAGGAGAGCGCCGATCGCCTCGTCGAGCTCGCCCTTCGCGGCGGCGGACCCGACAACGTGACCGTCATCGTCGCCGACGTTCTCAACGCCCGCGTCGGCGAGGACAGTGACGATCCGCCTGTCGTCGCCGGTGCGTTGGCCGACGCTCCAGCAACCGAGGTACGCGGCGCCGACAGCGCGGCCGAGCGCGCCGCCCAACTGGCGCGACCGGCGGCGGACAGTCCGCCGCCCACGCCCAGCAAGCCCAAGCGGCGCAGGCGTCCCTGGCGCACCTTGGTCGTCGTGCTGGGCATCCTGGCGCTGCTGAGCGCGGGCCTTGGCATCGGCTACCGCGCCACGCAGTCCTACTACTTCGTCGGCCGTGACGGTACCGAAGTCGCCATCTTCCGCGGGGTCAACACCCAGTTCGGGCCGCTGAAGTTCTTCAACGTCTACCAGCACACCCACCTGGCGGTGGCCGACCTCCAGCCCGCGGTGCGCTCGCAGGTGCAGTCCGGCATCAACGCCGACAACAAGGCCGACGCCGAGCGGATCGTATTGCGGCTGCGCGACGAGCTGCTGCCGATCTGCAGTGTGGGGCTCCCCACCCCCGCGCCCACACCCACTGCGCTGCCGTCGCGCAGCACGAGCGCGCATGCGTCGAAACCGGCCCGGACACCGGCCCGGACACCGGCCCGGACGACCGCAAGGTCCACCCCTAGGAC
>JBHEMN010000195.1:0-8702 GCA_046262575.1 Jatrophihabitantaceae bacterium | reverse complement strand
CCCGCGCGAGCCCGCCGTGCGGAGGGCCGCCTCGACACTGTGGCTTTCCTGGTGCGCGGCCTGGGCGGCAGCGGGTGTTGGCCTGGCCGGAGCGGCGCTCGGCGTCGCGGCGACGGTCGCGGCGGCGACCACGGCGATGATGATCTCGAGCGCACTGGCGCGCCGGCGCGAGGTGCGGCGCCGGCGCGGCCTGTTGACCGCGGTCCGGCTGGTGGTCGCCGAGTTGGCGGCGGGCAGCCGACCGGACTCGGCGCTCGGTGCCGCCGCTGCGGTGGCCCCCGAATATGCGGCGGTGTTGGCGGCCGCTGCCAGTGCGGCCCGCTGCGGTGCTGAGGTGTCCGACGTGCTGCTGTCCTCCGGTGTGGGCGAGCTCGAACCGCTCGCCCACGCGTGGCGAGTGGGCGAGCGCGCCGGAGCTCCGATGGCGGAGGTGCTCGGCCGGGTGGCCGCGGACCTTGCCGATCAAGGGTGTCAGCATCGGGCGGTGGGTGTCGCGCTGGCAGGGCCGCGGTCCTCGGCGGTGTTGCTGGCCGGTCTGCCCGTGATCGGGATCGCGCTCGGCGCCGCGATGGGCGCCCGCCCGCTGGCGGTGCTGCTGGGGTCTCCCGCTGGCCGAATGTTGTGCTGCGTCGGGGTCCTGCTCGACGCGGCTGGGGTGCTCTGGACGCAGTTCCTAACGCAGCGGGCGCAGCGCCCATGACCTGGGCGATGGTGTGGGTGCTGCTCGCGGCAGCCGCCTGGCTGGCGTCGCCGGCTCGCCCGTCAGCCTCCGCGCCGTGGTCGCCGCAGGCCGCGCGCCGGGCGCAGCGGCGGCAAGTGCCAGTCCGGCTCCTGCAGGTGGCGGTGGCATTCTCGAGCGTGACCGCGTGTGTCGCGACGCTCGGGCCGCGACACGGTCTGCTGGCCAGTGGCGTGCTCGCTCCCATCGCGGTCTACCTAGTAACGCGACTGGCTGGGCGACGGGCTCGAGCATCGCCAGATCGGGCACTTGCCCTGACTCTCGACCTGGCAGCCGCGGCACTGCGCGTCGGAGCGCCCGTCGCCTCCGCATTGGCGTTGGCTGCCCCCGCCGCAGGCTCGGCGCGCCAGGCCGCGCTGGCCGGCGTCGCGTCGTTGCTCCGGCTGGGCGCTGATCCCGAAGAGGCTTGGAACGGCGTGGCCGGCGACGACGTCCTCGCGCCGGTGGCGCACGCGGCCTGCCGCAGTGCGAACAGCGGCATTCGGCTCGCGTGCGGCTTTGAGCAGGTTGGGGCTGACGTCCGTTCGCAGGTCAGGGCCGCGGCCGAGGCCCGGGCACATCGCGCGGCTGTGCTCGCGATGGCCCCGCTCGGGCTGTGTTTCTTGCCGGCCTTCGTCTGTCTCGGTGTCGCGCCGGTGATCATCGGAATCGCCAAGAAAATCGTCATCGGGGTGCCATGAGAGGCCGTTGGCCTCCAGCTGGGTTTCCGGGGATCTCGCCGCTCGTCCCAACCATGCCCCACGAAGCCGGCCGGTCTTACCCGCGCGGTGACCCGCCGGCTCGGCGTTGATCGGGCGTAGGCTGCGCTCACTCGAACCTGGGTCGCAGGAAGCAGCACAGACCAGAATTCCGACGTCCGTGGAGAGCATCATGGCTGGTAAGAACAAGGGCGGGCGCGAGGTCCGCAAGCCCAAGCAGGACAAGAAACCCAAGGCGTCAACGCAGAGCACCTCGGTCGTCCCGCCTTCGGCGCACCCGGCGAAAGCCAAGCCGTCCAAGTAGCACCCGCCCCATCCAGTGCGCGGTCCGATTTCCGCCAGTAGGTAGGTGCCCGGGCGCCCACCATGGGCACATGACGACCACAACTCGCGTCGCATTCTGGATTCACGCGGTACCCGCGGCACATCTGGACGAGGTGCGGGCGGAACAGCTCGACGCGTCGGGAAACCCGGTCGTCCACGTGGCAGCGGACGGGGGCGAGCCCCTGCGGTGCTGCCTGCGCGATGCGCGCATTGGCGAGCAGCTGATGCTCTTCGGTTACGAGCCGCCGATTCCGACGAGTCCCTACCGCGAGGTCGGCGCGAGCTTCGCGCACGCTCAGCGGTGTGCCGGACCCGCTGATCCGGGCGGCTACCCGCCGGACTGGCGTGGACGCTCTCAGGTGCTTCGCTGCTACGACGAGCGGGGCTGGATCCACGATGCGAGGGTTCACGACGGGCAGCACCCAGAAACCGTGCTCGGCGAACTTCTCGGCGACCCGGCAGTGGTCCAGATCCATAGCCGCAATGTCGCCTACGGCTGCTACATGTTCTCCATCACCCGCGACCAGCGGTAGGAACTGATCACGGCGTCTGGCACTCTCGGCGAGCAACTATGCGAACATATGTTCGTGCGGTCGAAGGCAGAGATTTTGCACGCCGATCTGGACGCGTTCTACGCGTCGGTCGAGCAGCGCGACGATCCGCGCCTGCAAGGTCGCCCCGTAATCGTCGGCGCGGGTGTCGTGCTCGCGGCAAGCTATGAGGCCAAGGCGTACGGGGTGTGTTCGGCGATGGGGGGTGTGCAGGCTCGGCGGCTGTGCCCGTACGCAGTGGTCCTCCCGCCGCGTATGGCGGCGTACTCGGCGGCCAGCCGGGCGGTGTTCGCGGTGTTCGCGGACACGACACCCCTGGTCGAAGGGGTCTCTATCGACGAGGCGTTCCTCGACGTAGGCGGCCTGAGCCGCGCCTCGGGCACGCCGGTCCAGATCGCCGAGCGACTGCGGCAGGTACGCGAGCGCGTCGGTCTGCCGATCACCGTCGGAGTGGCCCGCACGAAGTTCCTCGCGAAGGTCGCCAGCGGTGTGGCCAAGCCCGATGGTCTGTTGGTGGTGCCGCCGGAGAACGAGCTGGAGTTCCTGCACGCGTTGCCGGTAGAGCGTCTCTGGGGCGTCGGGAAGATCACCGCGGTCAAGCTGCGCAGGCGTGGCATTGCGACGGTCGGTGACGTTGCCGACCTCGAAGAGCCGACCTTGGTTGCGATCCTGGGACGAGGCTCGGGCCGGCACCTGCACGCGCTAGCCCACAACCGCGACCCGCGCCCGGTTCAGGCAGGTCGCCGGCGGCATTCGATCGGTGCGCAGCGGGCGCTGGGCCGCGGCACAGTGTCGGCGCAGGACCTCGACATGACCGTGGTCGCGCTCACCGACCGGGTGAGCCGCCGACTGCGAGCCGCGGGTCGCGTCTGCCGGACCGTGGTGGTCCGGCTGCGATTCGGGGACTTCTCGCGGGCGACCCGGTCGCACACCCTGCCGTGTCCTACCGCGCAGACCGAGGCGATCCTCGCGACAGTCCGCGGCTTGCTCGGTGGTACGGCGCCCCTCGTCGAACGTGGCGGTCTCACTCTGGTGGGGGTGACACTCGCCAACTTCGACGACGCGGCTGCCGTCCAACTCGAGCTGCCGTTCGGTGCGCGTGGCGCGGCACTGCTCGATGGTGCCGTGGACAGGATCCGCGACCGCTTCGGGTCGGCAGCGATCACCCGGGCGGTACTGCTCGGCCGCGACACAGGCATGACCGTGCCGCTCCTGCCCGACTGAGACTCTCACCGCGCATCGATCCATCCGCGATCTTTGCCGGGATCACGACATGACTTGACGGGTGCCCCAGCGTGGCGGGGTGCCGGCGTTTACCTCCCGATGGCCTTGCGAGCGCGGATGCCGCCACAGCTGCGCGGTTGCCGCATCCGTCGTCGCAGAACCGCTTGGACCTGTTATTCGGCATCTGGGATGCTGACGCTCACGCTCGCACGGCAACGGAGGGAATGCAGTGAACGCATCGCTTCCCCACGTCGGCGTTCAACCCGGAGACGGTCTGGTGGCACGCTTCGGCTCTGCCGTCGTGGTAGCCGACGCCAGCGCTGAACACAGCACGTTCACCAACGCCTTGCTGGCTGTGCTCGAACCCGCCGGTGGCGAAGCGAACTGCCCTGCACCCGCCGACCTGGCATGGCAACTGGTCGAACTGCTCGGAGCCCACCGCGCGACGGCACCCGCGTTCGGCGTGGCCGTGTCGACCTCGGCCGGATACCTGGTGGTCCTGCACGGAGCGGTCCGCGCGCTGGTCCGTGGCGCCGACGCGGACGTCAACCTGACCGGACGCGGCGCGCTCACCTGGGTCGACCACGTCGTGTCGGGCCCGTTCACCAGCATCTCGGTCACCCTTGCCGAGGAGGGCACGGTCGACGCCGATCTCCGCTCCGACCTGCGCGGTGGTCTGGTCCCCGGCCGTGGGCTCGTCCTCACGCCGGCCAACGCACCGGAAGCCCCCGTGGCGATCGACGAGCCCATCGGACCACCGACCGAACCATGGGCGGCAACGGACGGACCTGTGGACGAGTCGGAACTGAGAGCGAATGAGGAGCAGGTCGCCGCGCAGCCCGTCGGCGGGGAGGCGGAGTGGCCAATCGTTCCGGGGCTCGAAGCCGACCCGATCGGCACCTCCGACCCGGACGTCGACCCAGCGCTCATCACCGATCTGTCGACATTTCCCAACCGGCCCGCATCGGTTCATGAGACGGTCGCTGCGCCTGCCGAGCCCGGAGCGCTGGTGGCCGACGACGGCGCCCGTACCGTGCTCGACCGGTCCTATGTCTTCGGCCGAGAGCCCCAGTACGACGAGTCCGTTACGCGCGGCGAGGCATCTCCGGTCCAGGTGCACGATCCGGACAACCTCATCTCCCGCGTCCAGGCACACGTCTCGGTAGACCCCAGCGGCGTGACCGTCCGCGACGCCTCGTCCTCGAACGGCACGTTCATAGCGGCGCCCGGAACCGCAGAGTGGGTACGTCTTGGCGAGGAGCCGGCGGCACTGCCGGTCGGCTGGAGCATGAGAATGGGACGGCGGGTGTTCACGCACCTCCTCGGGTCGTGACCACGGATCCGCCAAGACGTATTCCGCTCGCGTTGCTCGTGCCGCTTGGTGGAGCTGGCGAGCATCCGATCCCCATCTACGACCGACTGTTCATCGGGCGCGAATGCGCGGGTTTGGACGAAGCGCACCGCTTCCTGATCGATGACGAGGCAGTATCGCGCAACCACCTAGAGCTGCGCCTTGACCCGGACCAGAACCAGGCCTGGGTCATCGACCGCAGCACCAACGGGACACGCGTGAACGGCGGTCGCATCGAGAGGTCGATTCCGGTGCGGATCCGGCCGGGCGACCGGATCAGGGTCGGCCCGATCGACTTCGACTTCCGCTCCGAGCTTTTCACCTCGACGTCGGCGATTGACCTCCGCTCCACCGCCAAGTCCGTGACCATCACGCAGATGGTGATGGTGGTCGGCGATATCGCCTCGTTCGCCGCCATCTCCGAATACACAGACGACGGCGTGCTGCTGGACAGCATCGACCGGCTGTACTCCGGACTGCACAGGTTGCTGGGAGAACACCACGGGACGTTGAGCAACTATGTCGGCGACGCGTTCTTCGGCACCTGGGAGATCCCGGACCGTCCCGATGCTGCATACGCGGCGGTCCGGTTTGCGCTGGCTGCAGTCGACTACGTCAATTCCGTGGCGCCCTCACTTCCGCTGCGCGACCCACTGGGTCAGCCGGTACGAATGGGGTGGAGCGTCGGATCAGGCCCCGCGGCCCTCAGCGCGCTGACGGGGATGCTGGTCACGGTGCTGGGGGATGCTACCAACGTGACCTTCCGCCTTTCGGGGATCGCAGGTCGCGGAGACTGGCCTGACGTGGTGGTGACGGAGGCGGTGCAGGCAGGTACGGCAGACGCGTTCGTGTTCACAGCGGCCGCTGAGGTACAGGTAAAGGGTCGGACGGGTGCCGTCCGCGTCTGCGGCGTCTCGGGGGTCAAGCCGCCGGCGACGGTCGCTTGAGAGCGGATTCATTGGCGGTGGGGCAGGATCGCGCGCATGAGCGACGTCATCTTCTCCGCAGCCACTGGGGATGTCGACTGGACGGCCTTGAAGGCTGCCCTGGTCGCTGACCACTTTGACAACGGCCGTACTCCCGAGCAATACCGGCTGTCTCACGAGAGGTCGCACGCTGTCGCTTTTGCCAGGACAGGAGATCAGTTCATCGGCAACGGCAGGATCCTGAGCGACGGCGTCTGCAACGCCTACCTCGTCGACATCTGGACGGCCACCCGGTACCGCCGGAGGGGAGTCGGACGAGAAATCCTCACCCGGCTCTTGCGCACCGTGCCGGGTCAGCACGTCGGTCTGTTCACTGACGACATGCCGGACTTCTACCGGGCACTGGGGTTCGAGCCTCAACGCGGCGGGATGAACTGCATCGTGGGTACCTGGCTCAACGGCGCCCGCAGCGGGGGCTGATCACCGCTGGCGCGCCGCGGCGACAGATGCTTCGGTAGCACAACCCGATGACCCCGCCGACGGTTATCCACAGGTCCGCGTGGCTGAGCCGGGCAGGGATGTCGGCTGGCCTGGTGCCCCAGGCGGCCCACCAGAGGTCGCTTCATTCGACGTCGAACAACAGCCCGTTGACCACCGGATCGTCGAAGTGCTGCTCGGCCTGGTCGAGTTCATGGTCGCTGAGCCCGTCCTCGGGATGGCAGTGCCGCTACGCTCGCAGCCAGCTGAGCAGCGGTTGAACTGGCGAGTCAGCTGCGTTGGTCACGGAAGGAACCTACGTCCGCGTTCGCCGCGGGCCGCCCCGGCCGGTCGCCGCAAATTACCCGCTGCCGTCACTGCCCCGGGTCACCCGGGACATGACTGACGGTAGGGCTGGTGAGCCCCCGCCCAGCCGGCTCTAGATTGGCCCGTGCGGGTCGACGGGAGCCATTTGATCGGGCACCCTTCTGATTATGGTGCTCCTCGAGCGCGATGACGTGCTGGGCTCGCTGACTAGCTACGCCACCGAAGCACGGCGCGGTGACGCACGTGTCGTGTTGATCGCGGGTGAGGCCGGGGTCGGCAAGACGACGCTGGTTGAGGCGCTGCGCGACGGGGTCACCGACGCGCGCTGGCTTTGGGGCGCGTGCGACGGTGCGTTTACTCCGGTGCCACTCGGGCCGCTGTACGACGTGGCGAGTCAGGCCGGCGGCGGTCTGGCCGAAGCCTGCTGCGACGACGCTCCCCGCGAGCGGATGTTCCGCGCGCTGCTCGATGACCTGACCGGTTCGGGGCGCCTGACCGTGCTTGTGGTCGAGGATGTCCACTGGGCCGACGAGGCGACGCTCGACCTGCTCGCCTTCCTCGCGCCGCGGCTGCGCGATGCACGCGCGATGCTGTTGGTGACCTACCGCGACGATGGACTAGGCCCCGACCATCGCCTGCGCAAGACGATCGGGGAGCTCGCGACGCACCGGTCTACGCGACGCGTCTCACTCCCCGCGCTCACCCGGGACGCGGTCGAGCGGCTCGCTCGGGGCACCGGCCTCGAGGCGGGCCAGCTGTTCGAGTTGACGGGCGGCAACGCCTTCCTCGTCTCGGAGGTTGTCCAGGCGGGGACCAGCGACGTCCCCCCGTCGGTGCGCGACGCGGTCCTGGCCCGGGTAGCCCGGCTCTCCGCCGGTGCCCGTGAGGTGCTAGAGGCAGCGGCTGCCATCGGCACCCGGGTGGAGGTCGGCGTGCTGCGTGATGTCACCGACGCCGACCCGCTCGACGTCGATGAGTGCCTGACCGCGGGCACCCTGCTCTCGGACGGGCAGGGCTTCCGCTTCCGTCACGAGATCGCTCGCCATGCAGTCGAGCAGGCCGTGCCGGCGCACCGGCGGGCAGAGCGGCACCAACGGATCCTCGACGCGCTGCTCGCCGCCGGCATCACCGATGATGCCAGGCTGGCGCACCATGCCGAGGGAGCAGCCGATGCCGGCGCTGTGCTGCTCCATGCGCGACGCGCCGCCGAGCGGGCCTCGGCGTTGGCGGCGCATCGCGAGGCCGCAGCACAGTACGAGCGGGCGCTCCGATTCGCTGGCCAAACCGATGACCGGGCCCGCGCCGAACTGCTCGACGCGCTCGCGGTCGAGGATTCACTGATCGACAAGTGGGAGGACGCCGCCGCGGCCTTCCAGGAGGCGTTGGACATCTGGCGGCGACTCGGCCAGCCGCGTCGGGTCGGTAACGACCTCGTGTGGCTCGCGCGCACCATGTGGCGGCTGTGCCGCGGGAAGGAGTGGCTCGACGCCGCGACCGAGGCGGTGCGAGTGCTGGAGTCGATCCCGCCCACGCCGGAGTTGGCCCGGGCCTATGGGATTCTCGCCGGCGCCCTGATGGGCGAGGACGACGAGCGGGCCATGGAACTGGCGCTGAAGGCTTCGGCCGTGGCGGAGGAACTCCAGGCGCCCGCCGCGCTGAGCGACGCGCTGAACATCGAGGGTCTCGTGCGCGTCGTCCTCCAGGACGACGGCTCCCCCATGTTGCGCCGCTCGCTTGCGCTCGCCCTCGACGCGGGCCTGGACGAGCAGGCGGGTCGAGCTTTCGCCAACCTGAGCGAGGTCGCCGAGGAGCTCAACGATCTCGAGGAGGCCCAAACGGTATTTCCATGAGGGCCTGGCGTTCGCCGAGGACCATGACATCGGGACGTACACGACCTGCCTGCGCGGCACGCATGCCCGTACCCTGACGAAGCTCGGCCGGTGGGACGAGGCCTCTGCGATCTGTCAGGAGATCGTGGAGCTGCGCACTGCCCTCTCACCGATCAACCGGCTCGGCCCGTTCATCACGCTCGGCACCCTGCTGGCACGGCGGGGAAGCGCGGACGCCGCGGCGACGCTCGACGAG
>JBHEMN010000194.1:0-5168 GCA_046262575.1 Jatrophihabitantaceae bacterium | reverse complement strand
GGCAGGGGTTCCGGCTGCGGTGTCGGCAGCGGCTGCGGGTCAGGCATCCGGGCGCTGTGCGCCCTGAGGCCCGAAGCTGTGTCTGCGCGCTCGGCCAAAACCTCGTAGTGCCGGCGCTGTTCGCCGATATCGCCCATGACTCCCCCAAACCTCGGATGTGAGCACCGTACGCCTGCTCAGTTGCGAGAGGAGTCAGCCGGCCAGGATGCGCCGGGCGAGCTCGAAGGTCTCGGGCTGCCACAGCACCAGTCGCGCGCTGCCCTCGTTCGGTGCCGCGACGATCACGTCGGCGGCCTGACGGATCGCGTCCTCGACGGGCCAGCCGAAAGCGCCCGCGGAAATCAACGGAAAGGCCACCGACATCGCACCCAGCTCGGTCGCGACTCGCAGCGACGCGCGGTAGCACGAGCGCAACGTCTCGGCATCCCCGCGCCCGTAGACCGGACCGACGGTGTGGATCACCCACCGCGCCGCGAGCTTGCCCGCGGTCGTGGCCACCGCATCCCCGGCGGGCAGTCCGTCGCGGTACGCCGTGTCGCGCAGCTGCCTGCACTCGGCGAGGATGGCTTTCCCGCCGCCCCGATGGATGGCGCCGTCCACACCTCCTCCACCCAACAGGGATGAGTTCGCCGCGTTGACGATCGCGTCGACGCGCTGCTGGGTGATGTCGCCCTGCACGAGTTCGAGATGCATGCTGCTTCTATCGCCGGCCCGTCATCGCGGGAGCCAGGCGCCCGGCGAGTCGACCATTGCGCGGACATGCGTGGGCAGGTTGCCGCCGAGCACCTGCGCCAGGGTCGTCTCGTCCAGCACGTCGCGCAGCGCAGCCCGCACCGCTACCCATACGTCGGGCAGATGCTCGGCAACCCCGGAATACGTCGTCTCGTGCGCGCGCAGGCCGCGGATCTCGGCCAGCGGTCCGTCGACCGCCCGGATCACCGCGCCGAGGGTGATCTCGGCGGCCGGCCTGGCCAGCGCGTATCCGCCCTCGGCGCCACGCCGGCTGCGAACCAGCGCAGCCCGGCGCAGCTCACCCAAGATCGCCTCGACGAACTTGCGGGGCAGTCCCTGCTCGCTCACGATCGCGTCGACCTTCACCAGGTCCGGTTCGCGCGCCGCGAGACTGAGCAAGGCGCGCACCGCATAATCGGTCTTCGCCGAGATCTGCACACCGGCATCCTCGCAAGAGCACGCATCCGGTCCGCGGGCGCCCTGCCCGGGCTTTGGTCGAGTCGCTCAGCTCAGATCTGAGGTGGGGGCAGCCAGGGGGGTAGCCGGTGCGGGCGTCAATGTCTCCGGCGCGGCCGCCACGAACGGCAGCGGCGCGACCGAGACAGCCGCGCTGGCCAGGAAGGTGACCGGGTAGCCATACCCATCGGCGATCCAACCGGCGGCGACCGGCCCGATGACGGCACCGAGGTCGCCCGACATCTGGAAGACGGCGACAACCGTGCCACCGCGACCGCCAACGACATCGCCCATCACCGCGCCTGGCGCGACCGAATCGGCGGCACCGGCCACCCCGAGCAGGGCCATGGCGACCAGCAGCCCGATCAGGGTCGGGACGCTGGGCAACAGGGCGAAGCCCACGGCGCCCATCGTCAACCCGATGAGGATCACCGGCCGACGGCCGCGGGAGTCGGCCAGGCGCCCGAACGGCAGCAGCAGGGCCCCGCTGACGATGCTCACGACGAGGAAGGCCGCGTACACCCAGCCCGCGCCGAGGCCGAGGCGGTCGGTGACGTACTGCGGCACGATCGCGGTGCGCGCGCCCACCACTGCCCAGTCGCCCGCGAAGGAAGCCACCAGCGCTGCGACATAGGCACGGTTGCGCAACGCAGTGCGCAACGGCAGGGCAGCGCTGCGATCGGCTTGCCGGGTCGCGAACTGGCTGTGCCGCAGGGTGCTGAGCGCCAGCGTACCGGCGACGATCAGGGTGCCCGCGTACACGAAGAACGGGGCGCGCAGCGAGAACGTCGCCACCGTACCCACCGCTGGTCCCGCGATCATGCCGAGCAGGAAGGCCCCGGCCCAGGCACCCTGGGCACGCCCACGCAGATGGCTCGGTGTGACGCGGATCAGGATGCTGGCCGCGCTGACACTGAACATGATCGAGCCCACGCCACCGATGCCACGCAGAACGAGCAGTTGCCAGTAGTCCTGGGCGAACCCGGCGAGCAAGCTCGACACCGCGACGACGCCGATACCGCTAGCCAGCAGCACCCGTTCGCCGAACGCGTTCACCAGCCGTCCTACGAACGGCGCGGTGAGCAGCCGCATCAGCGCGAACGCGCTGATCACCGCGCCCGCCGCCGCCTTGCCCACTCCGAACTGCCGCGCAAACAGCGGGATCGCCGGCGCCACGATGCCGTATCCCAGTGCCACCATGAACGCGACGACGATCAGCGCGCGCACCTCGGTCGGGAGAGCGCCGAGAGTGTCGCGCAGACGGCCGTGTCGCGCTCGCCCGGCCTCGACGGCAGGAGAGCGCGACACGGTTACGAGCCTGCTCGCGCGGTGGTCAGGCTTCGACGCCCTCGGCGGCCGGCATAGCGGCGACCGGAGCGTTGGCGTCATCCTCGTCGACCAGCACGAGACTGATCTTGCCGCGCTGGTCGATCTCAGCAATCTCGACCTGGATCTTGTCGCCGACGTTCACGACGTCCTCGACCTTGCCGATGCGCTTCCCCCGCCCCAGCTTGCTGATGTGGATCAGCCCGTCCTTGCCCGGCAGCAACGAAACGAACGCACCGAATGCAGCCGTCTTCACCACCGTGCCGAGGAACCGCTCCCCCAGCTTGGGCATCTGCGGATTGGCGATCGCGTTGATCTGGTCGACGGCCGCCTGGGCCGACAGCCCGTCGGAGGCGCCGACATAGATCGTGCCGTCGTCCTCGATCGTGATCTGTGCGCCGGTTTCGTCCTGGATCGAGTTGATCATCGCGCCCTTGGGGCCGATGACCGCGCCGATCTTGTCCACCGGGATCTTCACGACCGTGACGCGGGGCGCGAACGGGCTCATCTCGTCCGGGCCGTCGATGGCCTCGGCCATGACGTCGAGGATGTGCAGTCGTGCGTCGCGGGCCTGCTTGAGCGCCGCCGCCAGGACCTCGGACGGGATGCCGTCGAGCTTGGTGTCCAGCTGCAGAGCGGTGACGAACTCACGGGTGCCGGCGACCTTGAAGTCCATGTCACCGAACGCGTCCTCGGCGCCCAGGATGTCGGTAAGGGCGACGTATTCGGTCTGGCCGTCGACGGTGTCGGAGATCAGGCCCATCGCGATACCCGCGACCGGCGCCCGCAGCGGGACGCCGGCGTTGAGCAGGGCCAGGGTGGAGGCGCAGACCGAACCCATCGACGTGGAACCGTTGGAGCTCAGTGCCTCCGAGACCTGGCGGATCGCATACGGGAACTCGTCGCGGCCCGGCAGGACCGGCAGCAGCGCCCGCTCGGCGAGTGCGCCGTGGCCGATCTCGCGTCGCTTGGGCGAGCCGACCCGGCCGGTCTCGCCGGTCGAGTACGGCGGGAAGTTGTAGTTGTGCATGTATCGCTTGGTGCGCTCGGGCGAGAGCGTGTCCAGCTTCTGCTCCAAGCCGAGCATGTTCAGCGTGGTGACGCCGAGGATCTGCGTCTCGCCGCGCTGGAACAGGGCCGAACCGTGCACCCGCGGAATGACCTCGACCTCGGCCGAGAGGGTGCGGATGTCGGCGAGGCCGCGGCCGTCGATGCGCACCTTGTCGCGCAGGATGCGTTGCCGCACGAGCGTCTTGGTGAGCCCCCGACAGGCCGGGCCGATCTCGCTCTCGCGACCCTCGAAGCGGGGGCCGACGGCTTGTTTGGCCTGCGCCTTGAGGCGATCGAGTTCGAGCTCGCGCTCCTGCTTGTCGGCAATGCGCAGAGCTTGCGCCAGGGGTTCGGAGATCTCCTCGGACACCGCGGCAAGGACGTCGTCCTGGTAGTCCAGGAACGTCGGGAACTCGGCGACCGGCTTGGCGGCCACCTGCGCGAGCTCGGACTGGGCCCGGCACATCTCGGCGATGAACGGCTTGGCGGCCTCGAGACCGTCGGACACGACCTCTTCGGTCGGCCGAGTGGCGCCGCCGTCGATCAGCTCGATGGTGTTCGCGGTGGCTTCGGCCTCGACCATCATGATCGCGACGTCGCCGGATTGCAGGGAGCGGCCGGCGACAACCATGTTGAACGTGGCCCGCTCGAGTTCGGCATGGGTCGGGAAGCCGACCCACTGGCCGTCGATGAGGGCGACTCGCGTCGCGCCGACCGGGCCGGCGAACGGCAGGCCGGACAGTTGCGTCGAAGCTGAGGCGGCATTGATGGCCACGACGTCGTAGGCGTGGTCAGGATTGAGCGCCAGTACCGTGATGACGACCTGCACCTCGTTGCGCAGGCCCTTGATGAAGGTTGGGCGCAGCGGACGGTCGATGAGCCGGCAGGTCAGGATGGCGTCCTCGCTGGGCCGGCCTTCGCGTCGGAAGAACGAGCCGGGGATGCGGCCGGCCGCATACATGCGTTCCTCGACGTCGACGGTCAGCGGGAAGAAGTCGAAGCCCTCGCGGGGCGACTTGCCGGCCGTCGTGGCCGACAACATCATGGTGTCGTCGTCGAGGTAGGCGACGACCGCGCCCGCGGCCTGCTTAGCCAGCCGCCCGGTCTCGAAGCGGATGGTGCGGGTGCCGAACTTGCCGTTGTCGATAGTGGCGACGGTCTCATAGATGCCGTCGTCGTTGTGATTGGTCTCCGTCACGGAGGACCCCTCTCGTACGCAAGGGTGATCCAACCGCGGAGAAGCCCGCGGCAGCGTTGCCCTTAGTGGTGCCGGAGGCACATGCGACGTAGGAGCTGACACCTCTGCTGGGTGCCGGTCTTCGATCGAAGCGATCGGTTCGAGATTCGACCGATCGCCACTACCGAGGACCGGCGTCCTCGAAGTCGCAGGGACGCGCGTGTGTGCGTCCGGCTTGGATGTTCAGTTGTGAGGCAGCGGGACGGTGCCGCCGTGCGAAACGGCGCGGCATCATTCCGAGTAAGTCAGCGGCGCAGGCCGAGCCGTTCGATGATCGAGCGGTAGCGGTTGATGTCGGTCTTGGCCAGGTAATTCAGCAACCGCCGACGCTTGCCGACGAGCAACAGCAAGCCGCGGCGGCTGTGGT
>JBHEMN010000193.1:0-4959 GCA_046262575.1 Jatrophihabitantaceae bacterium | reverse complement strand
CAAACCCGCGATGCGCTCCAGCTCACGCTCGTGCGCTGCCGCCCGAACGTCCAGCGCAGCCGAGAGTTCAGCCAGCTCTCCGGACAGGTCCTCGAGCGCTTGTTGCCGTTCGGCCAGCTGCCGCAGCGCCCGGTCGAGGTCGAGCGCCTCCGCTTCCAGGCGGACCGACGCAGCGTCCAGGCGAGACTCGGTCTCCTCGAGCCGCCCGGCCTGGGCGGTGAGATCATGCTCGGTGCGCCGGGTCCGCTCAGTGATGCGGGCGATCTCGGCATCGCCCTCGCGCCGCGCCTCGGCGAGAGCCGCCGCCGCCTGAATCGCGGCGTTGCGCCGAACTGCCTCGGCTTCGGTCTGTGCCCCACGGGCGTCGACCTTGGCCGCGCGCCGAAGCGCCTCTGCCTCGGACTCGGCCGCGGCGCGCACGGCATCGGCTTCGGTGTATGCGAGCTGACGGATCGAGGCTGCCTCGGCCGCGGCAACGCGGCGCACCGACTCGATCTCGGCGTCCGGCTCAGCGGACGTCGCGACTCCTAGCCCGCGCCGGGAACCGATCAAACCCCCGCGACGCCAGTAGGCGACTACGAAGAGAACGCCCACGACGAACATCGCTGCGACTGCCGCGTACCAGACCCCCTGCATTGGTGCCCCCTGTCCGTCCGCAGCCGCCGGCCAGGAAACGCGAGAACCGTCAAACCACCTGGGTACCGAACGCGCCAGCCCCGAATGCTGTGTGGTGCTGCCTTTCTGTGCGTCGTGGGCAAGAACTATGTGCTGCCGACGTCGGCTCCTCGCGGGACGCGTGGTGCCGAGTGGCATCGAGGCGTTACTCCTGGTCACCCGAGGTTATGAATGGCAGCCGAACAAAGCAAGTACGGCGCGCCACAGGGTGCCTAGTTGTCGATCTCCGGCGGGTGGGCAATGTCCGGATCGCCCAGCACCTCGCGCACGATCTGGTAGGCCAGGTCGGGCGGATAGCCGCGCCGCGCCAGCAGCCCGACGAGCCGGCGCGCCCGAGACTGCGGCTCCATCCCCCCCAGCGCCGTGAGCCGGCGCGAAACCAACAGCCGAGCTGTCGCAACCTCGCTCGCGGCGTCGATCTGGTCAAGCGCTGCCTGTACGGCTGACTCACCGATGCCACGCCTGCGCAGCTTGACCGCCACCGCGCGGCGGGCCAACCCGCGCTCGCGATGCTGGGCCAAGGCAAGGCTCGCGGCGAGCGCACCGTCATCGATCAGCCCTACCTCGGTGAAGCGATCCAGCACAGCGCAGGCTGCGGCCGCGGGCACGCCCCGCCGTTGCAGTGCGGCAGCCAGTTCCGCACGGGTTCTGGCCCGTTGGGTGAGCTGCGCTAGACAAATGCCCCGGGCCACCGATTCTTGATCTCCGGCCGGCTCGGATCTGCCCTCCGATGACACCTCGGCCGACATTGCGGGCCTACCTCAGAAGTCGACCGGGGCCGGCAGCGCCTCGATCGGAGCGCCGTCATCGACGCGCGGACCGATTCCCAGCTTCTCTTTGATCTTCTTCTCGATCTCGTCGGCAAGGTCGGGGTTGTCACGCAGGAAGCTGCGCACGTTCTCCTTGCCCTGCCCCAACTGGTCGGCTTCGTAGGTGTACCACGCGCCGGATTTCTTGAGCAGCCCCTGCTCGACGCCCACGTCGATCAGTGACCCCTCGCGGCTGATGCCCTGGCCGTAGACGATGTCAAACTCGGCCTGCTTGAACGGCGGTGCGACCTTGTTCTTGACCACCTTGACGCGGGTGCGGTTGCCGACCGCCTCGGCGCCGTCCTTGAGCGTCTCGATGCGGCGCACGTCCAGGCGTATCGAGGAATAGAACTTCAGCGCCTTGCCCCCCGTCGTGGTTTCGGGCGAACCGAACATGTCGCCGATCTTCTCGCGCAACTGGTTGATGAAGATCGCCGTGGTGCCCGAGTTGCTCAGCGCGCCGGTGATCTTGCGCAGTGCCTGACTCATCAGCCGGGCCTGCAGACCGACGTGGCTGTCGCCCATCTCTCCCTCGATCTCGGCGCGCGGTACGAGCGCGGCAACCGAGTCGACGACCACGAGATCGATCGCACCCGAGCGGATCAGCATGTCCATGATCTCAAGCGCCTGCTCGCCGGTGTCGGGTTGGCTCACCAGTAGCGCGTCGGTGTCGACGCCGAGGGCTCGCGCGTACTCCGGGTCGAGGGCGTGCTCGGCGTCGATGAACGCCGCAATCCCCCCCGCCGCCTGCGCGTTGGCAACCGCATGCAGGGCGACCGTCGTCTTGCCCGAACTTTCCGGGCCGTAGATCTCGACGATCCGCCCGCGCGGCAACCCACCGATGCCGAGCGCCACGTCAAGAGCGATCGAGCCGGTCGGGATCACCTCGATCGGCACATAGGGCCGATCACCGAGGCGCATCACCGAGCCCTTGCCGTACTGCTTGTCGATCTGCGCCAGGGCGACGTCGAGCGCCTTCTCCCGGTCGAAACCTGCTGCCATCTGCAAGACACCTCTTCGTGAGTCGTGCGGGCTGTCTCGTGACCGGCCCGGTTGTCTGACGACGCTAGGACCGAGCACCGACAACCTTGCCGAGCCCGGCAAAGTTGTGGACAACCGGTTCCATTGTGGACAAGGCTAGCCGAACACCTGTTCGACGGGTGGACTATTTGCGCGCGACACGCCCGCGTGTCGCGCAGGGTCAGCGCAGGTGGACCGGCATCTCGAATTCGGCGCAGACCGCCCGCCAGATCGCCCTGGTCTCGACCCCCTTCGCCAGCGCCTCCTCGACCGTCAACCCGAGCGCGGGCAAGCGGTAGTCGGTGGCCAGGCTGTGCGCGTAGCCTGCGCCGAAGCGAGCGTGCATCCGCTGCCAGAAGTCGGTGAGTCGCACGGCGTCCAGCCTAGAGACCCGGCCGGCCAGCCGCCGCGGCGAGAACCATGGTGACCGGATCGGTCCGCATGCTGACCGGGGCCCGATAACCCGTGGTCAGTGTTTGCCAGGATAGCTGGATGACTTCTCCCGACCTCTGGTACGCCCTGCCCATCCTGTCGGGCACCTTCATCCGGCTGGAACCGCTCGCTGTCGAGCACGCGCCCGGCTACCTCGCCGCGGCGGGTCCGGCGCACGACGCCGCCGAGGGGTTCCGCTGGATGCATCCGAGCGAACCGCACACCCGCGCGGACGCCGAACGCGACATCCTCATCGCGCTGGCCGCGCGAGCGCGCGGCGAACGGTTCGCGTACGCACAGGTCGACGCGCGCACCGGCGAGTTCGCGGGCTCCACCTCCTACTACGAAGTCAACCCGGCGCTGCGCGCGATCGCGATCGGACACACCTGGCTGGGGCGACGCTGGTGGCGCACGGGGCACAACACCGAGTCGAAACTGCTCATGCTCACGCATGCCTTCGACGTCTTGGGGGCCGCGCGCGTCGTCCTGCACACCGATCTGAAAAACACCCGCGCACAGGACGCCATCGCCCGGCTCGGGGCGACCCGAGAGGGCGTGCTGCGCAAGCACCGGATCCGGCGCGACGGCTCGTGGCGGGACTCCGTGCAGTACGCACTGATCGACGACGACTGGCCGGCGATCCGCGCGCGGCTCACCGATCGCCTGGCCGTCGGCTGAGCCTGGCGCTGTCACCGGCAACGGGCAGACTGGATGCCGTGCCCCCGTTTTCTGCCGCCACTCAGGACTGGCTCGATGGTGCCTTCGCGGCCCCGACGGCCGCCCAGGTCGGCGCATGGTCCGCGATCGCGGCCGGTGAGCACACCCTCGTCATCGCGCCGACCGGGTCCGGCAAGACGCTCGCCGCGTTCCTGTCCGCACTCGACCGACTCGCCGGCCTGCCCCGGCCCGAGAATCCGTTGCATCGGTGCCGGGTCCTCTACATCAGCCCGCTCAAGGCGTTGGCCGTCGACGTCGAGCGCAACTTGCGTTCCCCGCTCGCTGGCATCCGGCAGGCCGCCGCGCGGCTCGGGCTGCCGGTCCCCGACATCACCGTCGCGACCCGATCCGGCGATACCCCGGCTGAGCAACGGCGACTGTTTGCCCGCCGGCCCTCCGACATCCTGATCACCACGCCCGAATCGCTGTTCCTGCTACTGACCTCGGCGGCCCGCGAGGCGCTGCGCGGGGTCGACACCGTCATCGTCGACGAGGTGCACGCCGTCTGCGCCACCAAGCGGGGTGCGCATCTTGCACTCTCCTTGGAACGCCTCGACACGCTGCTCGCTGCACCGGCCCAGCGCATCGGGCTCTCGGCCACGGTCCGACCTGTCGACGAGGTCGCCACCTTCCTGGCCGGCGGGCGGCCTGTCACCGTCGTCCAGCCACCGCTCACGAAGGTCTTCGACCTGCAGGTCGTCGTGCCGATCGAGGACATGACGGCACTGGGCGAACCGATCGACGACCTCAGCGGCCCGGCTGCAGGCGCGCAACGGCGGGCGTCGATCTGGCCGCACGTCGAGGAGCGCGTCCTCGACCTGGTCGAGGCTCATCGCTCGACGATCGTGTTCGCCAATTCGCGCCGGCTGGCCGAGCGGCTCACCGCCCGGCTCAATGAACTGGCCACCGAACGGCACGCAGGTGCGCCGCCACCGAGTGGTGGAATCCCGGCCGAGATGATGGCCCAAGCCGGGTCCGGGCAGCCGGCCGGGGAGATAGTCGTGGCCCGCGCTCACCACGGCTCCGTGTCGCGCGAGCAACGCGCCCTCGTCGAGGAGGCGCTCAAGGCCGGCCAACTTCCCGCCGTCGTCGCCACCTCATCGCTCGAACTCGGCATCGACATGGGTGCGGTCGACCTCGTCGTGCAGGTCGAGTCGCCACCGTCGGTGGCGTCGGGCCTGCAGCGCGTCGGGCGGGCCGGGCACCACGTCGGCGCCATCTCGCGCGGCGTGATCTTCCCCAAGTTCCGCGGCGACCTGCTCGAGTGCGCGGTCGTGGCCGAGCGGATGCGCGACGGCGCCATCGA
>JBHEMN010000192.1:0-6867 GCA_046262575.1 Jatrophihabitantaceae bacterium | reverse complement strand
GGTGAGCACGCGCCCGAATCCGAGCGGGCGGCCCGGGAGCTGTCCGGGGCGCTGCGCTTCCTGCGCGGCACCGAAGGCGGTTGGCAGACACCCGTGGTGACCTGTAGCGGCCGGGACAACCTGAACATGGACCTTGTCTGGAAGCACGTCACCCGGCACCGCGATCGCCTGGTCGAGCGCGGGGAGCTGGACGTCAAGCGCAGCAGGCAACTCGTCGAGTGGACGCGCGCGTTGGTGCGCGACCGGCTGCTCGACCGGCTGAGCGCCCCGGGCGTGCGCGAGACCCTGGAGGCGGCCGAAGCGGCTGTGCTGGCCGGTGAGATCACTCCCGATCAGGCCGCGACCCGCATCCTCGCCTGCGTCGATGCGCTCGGCTGAGCTCGCCGGGAGACGCGCGTAGGGTCGCGGTCGTGAACGAGTCGACGGTATGGACCGCGTACCGGACCGCATGGCGCCGCCGCCCGTGGTTGGTGCTGATCGTGATAGGCGCCGCGGTTCTCCTGCTCGTGTCGGTCGTGCAGACGTTCACGCGCGGGCCGCTGGCTTTCCTGTTCATCCCCGGCCTGGCCCTGGGGTACGTCCACCACCTCATCGTTAGCAGAACCAGCCTCGACTAGCTCGAAGACGCACCCGATCACGGCGCCCGATAGCCTTCACAGAGTGCGCATCGACTTCCTGCCGTCCGATCGGACCAGTCTCGGTGTCGAATGGGAGCTCGGGCTCGTCGACCTGGACACGCGTGAGCTGGTCGGGGTCTCCGATGCCGTCCTGGCCGCGATCTGTCCCGAGGGCGACAGCGAGCATCCCAAGGCCAAGCACGAACTGATGCAATCGTGCGTCGAGGTCATCACCGGCATCTGCCAGACCGTGGCCGAGGCCAAGGCCGACCTAGCCGCGACGGTGGCCGAGGTCGCCGCCGCGGCGAAGGACCAGAACGCCGCCCTGATCTGCAGCGGTTCCCACCCGACCACCGACTGGGCCACCCAGCGGATCACCGACAACGCGCGTTACCACGCGTTGCTGGAGCGCAACCAATGGCTGGCGCGCCAGCTACAGATCTTCGGTGTGCACGTGCACTGCGGCGTGCGCTCGCCGGAGAAGGTGATCCCGATCGTCAACGGCCTCCTGGCCTACCTGCCTCATTTCCTGTCGCTCTCGGCGTCCAGCCCTTACTGGATCGGCTCGGACACCGGCCTCGCGTCCTACCGAAGCAAGGTGTTCGAGGCACTGCCGACGGCCGGCCTGCCGTTCCAGCTCGCCAGCTGGAACGCGTTCGAGAAGTACATGGCCGCGCTGATCTCCTCGCGCGCCATCGAATCGATCCGCGAGGTCTGGTGGGACGTCCGACCGCACCCGGATTTCGGCACCGTCGAGCTGCGCATCTGTGACGGCCTGCCCAGTCTGGACGAAATTGGCTGCGTAGCCGCGCTGGCGCAGTGCCTCGTCGATCGCTTCGACCGCCAACTCGACAGGGGCGACACACTGTCCGAACCGCGGCCGTGGCTAGTGCGGGAGAACAAGTGGCGGGCAGCCAGGTATGGCCTGGATGCCGAGATCGTCATCGACAACAGCGGCACCGTGCAGCCCGTCAAGCAGGCCATCACCGACCTGGTCGCGGATCTGCTGCCGGTCGCCCGACGGCTGGACTGCGCTGCAGAGCTCGAGTCCATCCCGCGGCTGATCGAGCGGGGCGGCAGCTACCAGCGCCAGCGCGCGATGGCCGCGGCGAACGGCGGGGAGCTGCTGCCGGTCGTCGACCTGCTGCTGGCCGAGATGCGCGACGGTCTGAGCCTATGACTCCCGCGATCGACGACGTCGTCGCGCTGCGGCGCGATCTGCACGCCCACCCTGAGCTGGCGTTCGAGGAGAAGCGGACCACGGACCTGATCGTCGACCGGCTGCTGAGCGTGGGTGGGCTGCCCCGGGTGCAGCCCGGTGGCACCGGGGTGCTCTGCGATCTCGGCAGTGCCGGTCCCATCATCGCGCTGCGAGCCGACATCGACGCGCTGCCCATCAGCGATCTGAAGGACGTGCCGTACCGCTCGCGCGTCGACGGGGTCTGCCACGGGTGCGGCCACGACGCGCACACCGCGATCCTGCTTGCCGCGGCCGCGGAACTCGTCCGGACCGAGCTGCCCGGCCGGATCAGGCTGATCTTCCAGCCGGCTGAGGAGAGCCTGCCCGGCGGGGCGGTGTCGGTGGTGGCGGCCGGCGCGCTGGACGGCGTTGAGCGGATCTTCGCGCTGCACTGCGACCCGCGTCTGGAGACCGGCCAGATCGGGGCGCGCATCGGTCCCATCACTGCTGCCTGCGACCAGGTCGAGGTCGTCGTGTCCGGACCTGGCGGGCACACCGCCCGCCCGCATCTGACTGTCGACGTCGTCTACGCGCTGGGCCGGTTGATCACCGAACTGCCCGGGCTGCTCTCCCGACACGTCGATCCGCGGGCCGCGTTGTCCCTGGTATGGGGCGCGGTCGACGCGGGGCGGGCGGTCAACGCCATCCCGATGTCCGGACGGCTGCGCGGCACCCTGCGCGTCTTCGACCGGATGGCGTGGGACGAGGCCGAGCCGTTGGTGCGCATGCTCATCGACCAGGTGATGGCACCGACCGGCGCCCGCGCCGAGACGACCTACCTGCGTGGCGTGCCGCCGGTGATCAACGACCCCGGCTCCGTGGCTGTGCAGCGTGCTGTGGTCGTCTCGACGCTGGGCGCCGGCGCGCTCGCCGAGACCGAACAGAGCATGGGGGGCGAGGACTTTGCCTGGTATCTCGATACCGTGCCGGGCGCGCTCGCGAGGCTCGGGGTCCGGCGCCCCGGTGCTGCCCCGTTCGACCTGCACCAGGGCACGTTCGACATCGACGAGAACGCGCTCGCCGTGGGCGTCCAATACACTGTCGCCCTGGCGCGGGCGGCGCTGGAGCGCACCGTCCACTGACGGGTCGGACCCGGGAGCGGGCCGGGACTACTCGCCCAGGGAGCGGCACGGCCGCGAGCGCAACTCGGCGACGTACACATCCGGAGCGCCCGCGGCCTGCGCGGCCTCAGCGATCAGACCGAGGTAACGCGCCGACGGGACCCCGCCCTCGTAGCCGTCCAGTACGTAGACCCAGGCGAGCACATCGGCCTCGAGCGTCGACACCCTCAACTTGATCTTGTTGTACAGCCCGGTGTCGGCGCCTTCCCAGTAGTCGAGAAACTCCTGGTCGTGCGGCGAGAGGTCATACAGGGCGACGAACACTTGGCTCGCCGGGTCGGGAACCACCATCGCCAGCGCGCCGTCCCAGCCGAGCTCCTCGCCTCCGAAGCTCAACCGCCAGCCGTTGAGCCAGCCCGTGCCGGCCGCGGGCGAATGGGGACACCGCTCGAGCATCTGCTCGGGGTCCATGTTCGAGCCGTACGCGGCGTACAGGCCACTGGAGGATGCCATCGCAGCGCAGCGTACCGATGCCGGAGGCGGCGCGGTGCCCCTGCGGCGTGCAGCGTGTCCAGCAAGCACGGGATGATGCGAGGGTGACTCGCATCGTGATCATCGGCGGCGGTCCGGCCGGCTATGAATCCGCCCTCGTCGCTGCACAGCTCGGCGCGCAGGTCACCGTCGTCGACCGCGACGGCATCGGCGGGTCGTGCGTGCTGACCGACTGCGTGCCCAGCAAGACCCTGATCGCCACCAGCGACCGGGTAACCGCGTTCCGGGATGCCGCGTTGGTCGGCGTCGGCGTCGGCGTCGGCGTCGGCTGCGGCGCTGGCGCCGGGTCCGGACCGGGTGCCGTGCGGGTCGATCTCAGGTCGGTGAATTCCCGCATCAGGGAGCTCGCCCACCAGCAGTCCGCCGATATCGAGCAGCGCTTACGGCATGAGGGCGTGACGGTGCTACGGGGCACGGGCCGGTTCGTTGCCGACCAACCGCCACGGGCGCACCGGCTCGAGGTGCTCGCAGACGGTGCAGCAGCGCGGGCCGTAGAGGCCGACATCGTCCTACTGGCCACCGGGGGAACCCCTCGGGTGCTCGACACCGCTGTGCCCGACGGCGAGCGCATCCTCTCCTGGCGCGACCTCTACCGCCTCACCGACCTGCCGACGCACCTCGTCGTGATCGGCTCGGGCGTCACCGGAGCTGAGTTCGCCAGCGGATACAGCGAACTCGGTGTGCCGGTCACCCTGGTCTCCAGCCGCGACCGGGTGCTGCCCGGCGAGGATCCGGACGCGGCCGCGGTCATCGAGGCGGTCTTCACGTCTCGGGGGGGAACGCTCGTCAAGGCGACCCGCGCCTCGGGAGTCCGACGCGTCGATGACGGGGTCCTGGTCGATCTGCACGGCGGGCGGACGATTCCTGGCTCGCACGCGCTGGTGTGCGTGGGTTCGGTGCCGAACACGTCTGGGCTCGGGCTCGAGCACGTCGGCGTCGAGGTGGACGCTGCGGGATACATCGGGGTCGACCGGGTGTCGCGAACGAGCGTCTCGACGATCTACGCGGCCGGCGACTGCACGGGAGTGCTCCTGCTCGCCTCGGTCGCCGGCATGCAGGGACGCATCGCGATGTGGCACGCGCTCGGCGAAGCGGTGGCGCCGCTGCGGCGCAAGACGGTGGCCGCGACCGTCTTCACCCACCCCGAGATCGCCACCGTCGGTATCGGCTACCAGGCGATCGCGTCCGGAGCGGTCCCGGCCCGGACCAGCACGCTCCCGCTCGCGACGAACGCCCGCGCCAAGATGCAGGGTCAACACGACGGCTTCGTGCGGCTGTACTGCCGGCCCGCCACCGGCGTCGTCATCGGCGGCGTGATCGTCGCACCCGACGCGTCGGAGTTGATTTTTCCGCTCACCCTCGCCGTCCAACGCGGACTGACGGTGGCGGACCTGGCTGGCACGATCGGGGTATACCCGTCGCTGTCGGGTTCGCTGGCCGAGGCGGCCCGGCGACTGATGCTGCACGACGATCTGGATTGACCCATTCGGAAGGGACCGCAACAGTGCCTGATCTCTCGCCGGAGGCGCGCGCCCGAGCCGGCCGCACCATCGACGCGTCTGCCGTCTTCGCCGAGCACGCCGAGGCGATCGTGGCCGCGCTGCCCGATGTTCCGGACGGCCATGTGCTCGTCGCCGTCGTCAACCGCGAGCACGCGTTCACCGGAACCCATCACGTCGCGCAGGCCACGATGGTCGAGCGCGTCCCGGAACTGGAGGGTCCGGACGGGTGGGCCATGGTGTTCACGCCAGGCGCGACGGTCGGCGACGTTCGCCGGCGTACTGCCGAGATCGCCGGGATCGCCGGGAAGCGGATCGCGGCAATCGATCGCATCACCGCTCGTCGCGGCAACTCCTCGTCGTGATCAACTCACGTTCTCAGTCCTTGATCTCGCAGATCGACGCACCGGACGTGACGACGGCGCCGACCTCGGCATGGAACCCGGTGACCGTTCCGGCCTTGTGCGCGTTCAGCGGTTGCTCCATCTTCATCGCCTCGAGCACGACGATCAGCTGACCCGCCTCGACCACGTCACCCTCGGCGACCGCGACCTTGACGATGGTGCCTTGCATCGGGGCGGTCAGGGCGTCCGACGTCGCAGCGGCGGACCTCTTGCCGGCTGAACGCTTCGGCGCGGCCTTCCTCGCGCCGCCACCGCCTGCGCGCAGGCCCGCGGGCAGCGATACCTCCAGCCGCTTGCCGCCGACCTCGACGACGACCATCTCGCGCGGGTCTTCCTCCTCGGCGGACTCGGCGCCGCCACTGAACGGCGGGATCTCGTTGACGAACTCAGTCTCTATCCATTGGGTGAACACGGTGAACGGGTCGGCCGTGAACGCCGGGTCGCGCACGACCGCGCGGTGGAACGGCAGCGCGGTCGCCATGCCGTCAACCACGAATTCGTCCAGTGCGCGGCGAGCGCGGGCCAGCGCCTCGTCGCGCGATGCGCCGGTCACGATCAGCTTGGCCAGCAACGAGTCGAAGGCGCCGCCGATCACCGAGCTGCCCTCGATGCCGGCATCGACGCGGACGCCGGGACCGGCCGGTTCGTGGTAGGTGGTGACCGCGCCCGGCGCAGGCAGGAACCCGCGGCCGGGATCCTCCCCATTGATGCGGAACTCGAACGAGTGCCCACGCGGCACCGGATCCTCGCCAAGGCGCAGTTTCTCGCCGTCGGCGATGCGGAACTGCTCGAGCACCAGGTCAATGCCGCTGGTCTCCTCGGTGACCGGGTGCTCGACCTGCAGGCGGGTGTTGACCTCGAGAAAGCTGATCACGCCGTCGTTGCCGACCAGGAACTCGACCGTCCCGGCGCCGGAGTAGCCGGCCTCACGGCAGATCGCCTTGGCACTGTGGTGGATCCGGTCGCGTTGCTCGTCGGTGAGGAACGGCGCCGGGGCTTCCTCGACCAGCTTCTGGTTGCGCCGCTGCAGGGAGCAGTCGCGGGTGCCCACGACGACGACGTTGCCGTGCTGATCGGCGAGGACCTGCGCCTCGACGTGGCGCGAGCGGTCGAGGTAACGCTCGACGAAGCACTCGCCGCGCCCGAACGCGGCCACGGCCTCGCGCACCGCACTGTCGAACAGCTCCGGAATCTCCTCGAGGGTGCGGGCAATTTTCAGCCCACGCCCGCCTCCGCCGAACGCGGCCTTGATGGCGACCGGCAGCCCGTTCTCCTGGGCGAAGGCGACGACGTCGTCCGGCCCGGCGACGGGTTCCTTGGTGCCGGGCACGAGCGGTGCGCCGGCCCGCAGGGCGATGTGGCGGGCGGTCACCTTGTCACCCAGGTCGCGGATCGCCTGCGGTGACGGCCCGATCCAGATGATGCCGGCGTCGAGCACGGCTTGGGCAAAGTCGGCGTTCTCGGCCAGGAAGCCGTAACCGGGATGGACCGCGT
>JBHEMN010000191.1:0-8880 GCA_046262575.1 Jatrophihabitantaceae bacterium | reverse complement strand
TCCCGTACCGTCAAGGCGGTGCCCGTCTATGACCTGAGCAAACGGCGCCACCGGGGCGCCGTCCGGCCGAGCCCCATCTTTCTGGGCATTGTCGCGGTCGCTGCGCTCGCCGGCTGGGCGTGCTGGATCGACGATGCCCCGGGGTCCCGCAGTGGCGACTTCGCCGTCTTCGTGTTCGTCCTGGCCGCCTGGGTGGTGTCTGTGTGCCTGCACGAGTTCGGCCACGCTTACGCGGCCTATCGTGGCGGCGATCGCAGCGTCGAAGCCGCCGGGTACCTGACCCTGAACCCGTTGAAGTACGCCCACCCGGTCCTGTCGATCGCGCTCCCCCTGCTGTTCATCGTGCAGGGCGGCATCGGACTTCCCGGCGGCGCGGTGTACCTGCACCGGCAGGCGTTTCGCAGCCGGGCGATGCAGAGCGTCGCGGCGGCCGCCGGCCCGCTGTCGAACGCCGCGTTCGCGATCGTGTTGCTCAGCCTCGCCCACGCCCACCAGAGCGACGGCGCGCACCTGCGGTTCTGGGCCGCACTGGCTTTTCTCGGATTCCTGCAGGTGACCGCGGTGGTGCTCAACCTGCTGCCCATTCCCGGACTGGACGGCTTCGCGATCATCGAGCCCTACCTGGATCCGGCCACCGCGCAAGGCGCCGAGAAGATCAAGCCCTGGGGCATGCTGGGCGTGATCGTGCTACTGCAGATCCCACAGCTCAACATCTGGTTCTTCGACCTCGTCTACCGCCTCTACGACCTGTCCGGCACCGACCGCATCCTGTCCTACGCCGGGAACATGTTCTTCAAGTTCTGGCAGAGACAGCCACTCTGACCTGCGGCTCGCGTACCGCGCGGCCGCTCACCCGAGTTCGACAGCCTCCAGGGTCTCGTCGCTCACATCGAAGTTGGCATAGACGTTCTGCACGTCGTCGAGATCCTCGAGGGCTTCGATGAGGCGGAACACTCTGCGCGCGCCGTTTTCGTCCAGAGGCACCTGCACGCTGGGCAGGAAAGACATGTCGGCCGATTCGTAGTCGATACCCGCGCGCTGCAGCGCGGTACGTACCGGGACGAGATCGGTGGCTGCGCTGATCACCTCGAAGGAATCGCCGAGGTCGTTGACCTCCTCTGCACCGGCATCGAGGACCGCGGCCAGGACGTCGTCCTCGACGAGGTCACCAGGGTCGCCCCGCGGGACGATGACGACGCCCTTGCGGTCGAAAAGATAGGAGACCGAGCCTGGGTCGGCCATCGATGCGGCATTGCGGCTCATGGCGGTCCGCACCTCCATCGCCGCGCGATTGCGGTTGTCGGTGAGACATTCGATCAGGACGGCTACCCCGTTGGGGCCGTAGCCCTCGTACATGATCGTCTGCCAGTCCGAGCCGCCGGCTTCGGCGCCGGAACCACGCTTGACCGCCCGCTCGATGTTGTCCAGCGGCACAGAGGTCTTGCGGGCCTTCTGGATCGCGTCATACAGCGTGGGGTTGCCATCGGTGTCCCCGCCCCCGGTGCGGGCCGCGACCTCGATGTTCTTGATCAGCTTCGCGAAGAGCTTGCCGCGCTTGGCATCGACGACGGCCTTCTTGTGCTTGGTCGTGGCCCATTTGGAGTGGCCGCTCATGCGTTCCTCACCATGTCGCAGAAGTACACGTGGATCCGTCCTTCACCCGTCAGCTCCGGGTGGAACGACGTGGCCAGCATGTTGTGCTGGCGAACCGCGACGATCCTACCGGCGGCGCGCCCGGTAGTGATCCGGCCGAGCGCCGTGGCGCCCGGCCCGAGCGTCTCGACCCACGGCGCCCGGATGAACACCGCGTGCACTGGGCCCCCGGGCACCCCGTCCACCGCGATGTCCTCCTCGAAGGAGTCGACCTGGCGCCCGAAGGCGTTGCGGCGCACGGCGATGTCCATTCCGCCGATCGTCTCCGCGAGCGGGGAGCCACCCTCGTCGATCCGGTCAGCGAGCAGCACCATGCCCGCGCACGAGCCGTATACCGCCAGCCCGTGCGCAATGCGCTCGCGCAGCGGTTCGAGCAGCTCGAACATGCGGGCCAGTTTGAGGATCGTGGTGGACTCGCCTCCGGGCAGCACCAGACCGTCGACCGCGTGCAGCTCGGAGGGGCGTCGGACCGAGACGACGTCGACGTCTGCAGCGCTCAGCGCGCGCTCATGCTCACGGACGTCACCTTGCAGCGCCAGCACACCGATCGTCGGTCGGGCCATGGACAGCCGGAGCTACCAGCCGCGCTGGGCGAGGCGGTGGGGCTGCGCGATGTCCTCGACGTTGATGCCGACCATCGCCTCGCCCAGGCCACGGGAGACCTTCGCCACCACGTCCGGGTCGTCGTAGAACGTGGTGGCCTTGACGATCGCTTCGGCGCGCTGGGCCGGGTTGCCGGACTTGAAGATCCCGGAACCGACGAACACCCCCTCGGCGCCGAGCTGCATCATCATCGCCGCGTCGGCCGGTGTCGCGATTCCGCCCGCGGTGAACAGCACGACAGGCAGCTTGCCGGCCCGAGCAACCTCGACGACCAGGTCGTGGGGGGCCTGCAGCTCCTTGGCTGCGGCATAAAGTTCGTCCTCGGACATGGTGCTCAGCCCGCGCATCTCGGCCCGGATCTGGCGCATGTGGGTCGTGGCATGGGAGACGTCCCCGGTACCGGCCTCGCCCTTGGAGCGGATCATTGCCGCGCCCTCGGTGATGCGTCGCAGCGCCTCGCCCAGGTTGGTGGCGCCGCACACGAAGGGCACCGTGAACTGCCATTTGTCGATGTGGTTGGCGTAGTCGGCCGGAGTGAGCACTTCGGACTCGTCGATGTAGTCGACGCCGAGCGACTGCAGTACCTGCGCCTCGACGAAGTGCCCGATGCGCGCCTTGGCCATGACGGGGATCGAGACAGCGCCGATGATGGCGTCGATCATGTCCGGATCGCTCATCCGCGACACGCCGCCCTCGGCCCGGATGTCGGCCGGGACGCGTTCGAGCGCCATGACCGCGACCGCGCCGGCGTCCTCGGCGATAGTGGCCTGCTCGGCGGTGACGACGTCCATGATGACGCCGCCCTTGAGCATCTCGGCCATGCCGCGCTTGACGCGGGAGGTCCCCACGACGCGGTTGGGCGAGCTGTCGTGGTTCGCTACTTCGGACATGCCCTGATTCTACGGGCCACCCGAGGCTGTCATCGCCAGCCGATCCCTACCTGATGGCCTGGCCGGCGCTAGCCGAGCGGTGCCGCGGTGTCGACCAGAACGACCCAGGCGCCGCCGGGCGCGAGCGGGATCGCCCGGCCGTACTTGTCCTTCAGCCTGGTGCCCGACCCGATCGTCTTGCGCGACCAGCTCCCGTCGACGCGGTGCCCGTTGCGGTACACGGCTACCCGGCCCGTCCCGATGGTCTCGGTGAAGAATCCGGGGTTTCCCGCCGCGTCGACGTCGTTGTTGTTCACGTGGCCCTTGCAGAACTGGACGATGACGTTCGGGGTGGCAATAAGGGCGCCGTCGGCCGCGCGTTGGACCGCTCCGTCGATGACCCGGACGTAGCGGTTCAGCCCGCTGCTCCAGGTGAACTGGACTGGCGTGCCACCGACCACGGTATGCAGCTGCGCTGCGCGGGCCGTTCCCTTCAACCGAGATGTCGAAGCCGACCAGGTGAACCCGATCGACTTCGCACCCGCCGCGAACGTCCGCGGAAGCTGACCCATGTCGAACAGCAGGTTGTAGGGCACTGGACGATTGCCGTCGCGGGAGAAGCCCGGCCCGCCGCGGTCGTTGATGTCTGCGTGCAATATCGAGTTGTCGAGAGCAGGCAACGAGTCGCCGCCCCCGCCAGAGGCCACGAAGGCGATCCGCCCGTACTGGGTGAGCAGCTCCGGATCGTTGGCACGCACGCTGCGTACCGGGCCGACCGGGACAGGTTTGCGCGAGTGGAACACGGCGATCGTGCGGGTCAGCCCACCTTCGACCTGCTCGATGTACACGATGTCGGCCGCGTCGATACCTATCTGGGGGCGCCCGTTCGCCGTGTCGTCGATCTTGACCGCGACGACTATTCCCCCTCTCGGCTTACCGCCGACCAGCGGATCGACCGCGGCGGCCTTGCGTTTCGGCTTCGGCTTCGGTCTCGGCTTCGGCCCTGGGGTCACCGCCTTGGTGGGCGTCGGTGTGACGACCGAACTGGACACGGCCTTCTTCTTGTGATGGCCGCCGCACGCAGCCGCGCCCATCAGGCATGTCAATGAGAGCGCAGCGCAAGTGAGCCGCACAGAGCGGGATGAGCGAGTCATGAACCATCCTTTGCCGGATCGAGTGCCGGATCGAGTACCGGATCGAGTACCGGATCGAGTACCGGATCGAGTACCGGATCGAAGGTCGCGTTATCGAGTTCGGGCGCAGTCGCGGCGGGCGCGTACGCGTGCTCCGGCAGCGTGTCATCGATATCGAAGAACTGCGGTATGGCGCGCCGCCCGGCAAGATGCAGCAATCGCGGCATGCGGCGCGCGCGAAGGGTTCGGGTGTCGCGTACCGCGTCATTGTAGAAGCGCCGCGCGATCAGCACCCGGGTGGCTGCCTCACGCAGTTCGGCCGCGGCGTCCGCGCGCAGGTCGGGCGCACTCAGCGCGATGTCGGTCAGAGCGCGCCCGACCGCATTTTCCGCGCCGGGCCGCTCGGTCGAGTCGACGTTGAGCGCTGCGTGGGCCACCGCCTCGTAGTAGACGCGGTGCTGCTGCGCGACCCCGGAGTCCGCAGACTCCGCGACGTGCAGCAAGGCGGCCGCGCGCCGCACGAGCTGCGCGTCCAGTGCCGCCTGCGCTGCATCGACCCGCGCGTGCAGCCGGTCCAGGCGGGTGAGCGTGAAGGTGACCCACATCGTCAGCAGCACCGCCACGAGCACGGCGAGCACGAACCAGCCAATGGGAAGCACGGTCGCAGACTCTAGCCGCGCGAGTCCTCAGACGCCTCCGGGCGGCTCCGAGTGCCTCAGCGCGATGTCATGCCGGCACCGGCTATGGCCAGCTCGTACACGCGCAGCACCTGTTCGACGACTACCGACCAGTCAAACGGTGCAACAGCCTTGACACCGGCAGCGACCAGTCGTTTGCGGCGCACCGGATCGTCGAGCACCGAAGCCAGCGCGACGGCCAGCGCGCTCGGATTTCCGGTCGTGAACAGCTCGCCGGCGGCGCCGCCGCCGAGTACCCGGCGGAAGGCGTCGATGTCGCTGGCCACAATCGGGGTCCGAGCGGCCATCGCCTCCAGCAGGATGATCCCGAAACTCTCCTGGCCGGTGTTGGGCGCGCAGTAGACGTCGACACTGCGCAGCATCCGTGCCTTGTCGGCCTCGCTGACCTGCCCGAGCAAGACGATGCGCTCGGCAAGCCCAGCTGGTAGCTCGGCCCGGAAGTCGTCGGCGTCGCCCCGCCCGGCCACGAGCAGGCGCAGGCCGGGCCGTTCGGGAGCCAGTTCCTGCAACGCCCCGACCAACACGTCCATGCCCTTGCGCGGCTCGTCGTAGCGCCCGATGAAGCCGATCGTCGCGCCCTCGCGGGGGTAACCAGCCAAGGGACGGGCGTGCGAGTAGTGCGATACCGCGACGCCGTTGGGGATGACGACCGCGTCGGCGCCGAGGTGCTCGACGATCACCTTGCGCGCGGCGGCCGACACAGCAATGCGCCCGCTGAGCTTCTCGAAGAACGGCTGCAGGACGTTGTCGAACATCGACAGGAACCTGGAGCGGGTCAGAGCCATGTGGAACGTCGCGACGAGCGGGCCGTCGTGAATCACACAGGCCAGCAGCGGCAGGCTCGCGGCCGCCGGTTCGTGGACGTGCACCACGTCGAAGTTGCCGTCGCGCAGCCAGCGCCGGACCCGGGCGGCGGAAACGATGCCGAACTGCACGTGCGCGACCGAACCGTTGTACGGGAAGGGCACCGCCTTACCGGCGAGGACGACGTAGGGCGGCAGGCCGGGCAGGTCGCCGTCACCAGGGGCGAGAACCGACACCGGGTGCCCGAGTTCGATGAGCTTCTCGGCCAGGTCGCGCACGTGCGCCTGGACACCGCCGGGCATGTCCCAGGAGTACGGGCAGACGATCCCGATCCGCATTGGCTGGTTCACGGCGCCGTCGAGCGGACCGGCTCGACCCGGACCGGGGCCGGGCGCGGCGGCAGATCGGCCAGCCAGAGGGGCTGGAGCATGTGCTAGTCGGCGGGGTGCGCGGCGATCTCGCGCGCGAACACGTCGGCCACGGCCTGGGTTCCCGTGCTCACCTTGTCCCGCAGACGCCGATCTGTGGGCGAGGGTATCGGCGGGTTGACCCGGTGTCCCCAGCCGTCCTCGGTGAACCACAGACCCACCGGCAGCACCGGGGCGCCGGTACGCGCCGCGAGCATGGCCGGCCCGCCCGGCATGCGCGTCAGCTCCCCGAAGAACCGCACCTCGATGCCATTGCGCGACAGGTCTCGGTCAGCGACGAGACAGACCGCACCGCCAGCGCGGAGTCGTTCGGCCAGCACCTCCAAGGGCGACCGCTGGGCGCCGGTGAGCGCCAGCACCTCCATTCCCAGGCTCTCCCGGTAGGCAACGAACCGGTCGTAGAGCGATGCCGGTTCCAGGCGCTCGGCGACCGTTGTGAACGGGTACCCCCGCTCGACGAACCACAGCCCCGAGACATCCCAGTTGCCCATGTGCGGAAGGACGATGATCGCGCCCTTGCCCGCCGCCATCGCCGCATCCAGATGCTCGGTTCCCTCGGCGTTCACGTCGAGGCGGGCCGCAACCTCGCAGTGGTCCATCTTGGGCAGCCGGAACGTTTCCAGCCAGTATCGCGAGTAGGAGCGCAGACTCTGCCCGACCAGCCGGTCCATCCTCAGTTCCGATACCCCCGGGCCGACGACGCGGCGCAGGTTCTTGCGCAACTGCCGCGCGCCGCCGCCGTTGCGTACCGCCGCGGCATCGGCACCCGCGCGGAAGGCGCGCGACGACACGCCGTGCGGCAACGCCTTGACCACCCCCCACCCCGCCGCGAACCCGAGATCGACGGCAAGCCCGCGCGTCCGGTCGAACATCAAAGGTCCGCCGGCACGGATTCCTGCGCCTTGGACTGCCGGTACACCGTCGCGAAGCGCTGGGCGACCGTGATCGTGGATGCGGCGACGAGCAGCCACAGCGCCCCCGCTTGCACGTACGGCACACGAAGGTGCTCGCCGGACAGGCCGGTACCGACCAGCACGATGATCAACCGGTCGGCACGCTCAGCGATGCCCACCGTGGCGCTCAGGCCCACTCCCTCGGCGCGGGCCCGGATGTAGGACGTGAGCGAACCGAGGACGAGGCACAGCAGCGCCGCGAGCACCATCCAACGCTGTCCGTGCATGGCGAAGAACCACGCGATCGAGCCGAACACCGCGGCGTCGGCGATCCGGTCGCAGGACGAGTCCAGCACCGCGCCGAACTTCGACGCGCGGCCGCCGGCGCGAGCCACCGCACCGTCGACAAGGTCGAGCATCACGAAACCCCAGATCAGCATCGTCCCGGTGAACCAGGCGCCGCGGGTGAAGAAGATCAACGCACTGGCCACCGCGCCGACCGTCCCGATGATCGTGATCGCATCGGGTGTCACGCCGGCCCGTGCCAACCGGGCGCCGAGTGGGCCGACGGCCTTGGCGAAGAAGGACCGGGCGTGGATGTTCAGCACGCTGCAGGGGTATCCGTTCGGGGCGTCGAGTGCTTCGTTGTTCACCAACGATAGCCGCCGGGTCACATCGATCTTCCCGAATCGCTTGTCGCGCGGATGAGGTTGGGTGTCGAATGCCGGGAGCGGCTTTTCCCGACACAGGGCTGGTCGGCGGCGACGGGAGCTGATGCGATGTCCACCAAGAAGGCCGCCAAAGCAACCGCGACCGCCTTGTTCGACACCGCCGACCGACCTGAGAAGATCCGTAACGTCGCGCTCGTCGGGCATTCCGGTGCCGGGAAGACGACCCTGGTCGAGGCCCTGCTCGTGGCCACCGGAACGATCCCGCGCGCGGGCACGATCGCCGAGGGCACCACGGTCAGCGATCACGATGCGGTCGAGGTGTCCCAGCAGCGCTCAATAGGCCTGTCGGTCTGCCCGCTGCGCTGGGACAACGTCGTCGTGAACCTGCTGGACACCCCCGGCTATCCCGATTTCACCGGCGAGCTGCGCGCGGGGCTCCGCGCTGCCGATGCGGCCCTGTTCGTCGTCTCCGCCGCGGATGACATCGACCCCATCACGGTGTCGCTGTGGGAGGAATGCGCGGCGCTGCGGACACCGCGGGCGGTCGTAGTGACCAAGCTCGACGTGCCGCGTTCGTCGCTGGCCACGACGGTCGCCGCCTGCCAACGTGTCTTCGGCGGCACGGACGGCCAGGACGTGCTACCGCTGTACCTGGGCGTCGGAGGTTCCGCAGACTCCGTACCCGAGGCGCTCGTCGGGTTGCTGAGCCGCACGGTCAGCGACTACTCCGCCGGCTTCCCGGGCCAGGAAGCGCCTGTCGATGCGTCGCTGAGCGTGGATGGGGACATCGAAGCCGGGCGCGCCGCCCTGATCGAGGCGATCATCAACAACACCGAGGACGAGACACTGCTCGACCGCTACCTGGCCGGTGAGGAACTGGGGCTCGACGTTCTCATCGACGACCTCGAGACCGCGGTAGCACGCGGCACGTTCTACCCCGTGCTGCCGGTGTGCGCGACCACCGGCCTCGGCCTTGGCGAACTGCTCGAAGTGCTGTCCGGTGCGTTCCCGTCTCCGGTGGAGCTGGACCCGCCGGAGACGATGGCGCTCTACGGCTCGCCCCCGCCCAAGCTGAACTGCGACCCCGAAGGGCCGCTGCTGGCCGAGGTGGTGCGCACGACCGTCGAC
>JBHEMN010000190.1:0-3525 GCA_046262575.1 Jatrophihabitantaceae bacterium | reverse complement strand
GTCCTAGCCGGCGCACGCTCGATCCGGTGCGCGCACCTGCGGCGATCGCCCGGACGCGCCAGGTACCGTGAACGGACTGCACGCGCCAGAACTCGGGTCGCAGGCCCGCTGCGCGGACCGCGGAGGAGTTCCATTGTGGTGAATGCGCCGGTTCCCCACGGTGCGCGGCGGCCGCTGCCGACTCCCCGCACGGGCGAAGCAGCGGGCGACGAGTGGGGGCAATCCACCCCTGTGCGCGCCGCGTACCTGGGCAACCCACCTGCCGTCGCCAGCCTGCCCAAGGCCGCCGAGCGCGGGCTGCCCGGCTGGGCAGGGCTGCTCGTGCTGCTCGGCATCGCGGGCCTGGGCGGGCTCATCGACACGCTCAGCGGCTCGCAGGTCCGCGGCGGTTTCAACATCGGCATCGTGGTGGCCTCGATCGTCGCCATGCTGGTGGGGCGCCGCTCGGCGATGTTCCCCGTCGCCATCGCCCCGCCGCTGGTCTACTCCGGAGCTTCGGCCACGATGTTGTACCTGCGTTCGGGCGGACTACACGACAAGAGGGTGCTTTTCGACGGCGCCGCCAACTGGCTCGTCTACGGGTTCCCGGCGATCGCCGGTGCGACCGCCGCCGTCCTCATCATCGCCGGCGTCCGGCTCGTCACCCACCGGTAGTTCCCTTTCGCGCGGGATCTTGCGGCAGTGCCGACGGACGAGGTGCGACATCGGCTCGGATCACCGCCGCGGCGAGGCATCACGAGTGAATGGTGTCCGCACTCGCTCCGGCACGTCAGCGGCTGGTGCTGGGCGGTGTCGCTGCGCGCCCGACCGCCTCACTGCGCAGGTCACGGCGCAACTCCTGCGGCAAGGCAAACGTGAGGCGTTCCTCGGTGTGAGTCACCTCCTGCAGGTCGGCATAACCGTGGGCGGCCAACCAGTCGGTGACTTCGTGCACCAGGATCTCTGGCACCGACGCTCCCGAGGACAAGCCCACGGAAGTGACGCCGGTCAGCCAGGCCGGATCGATCGCGGCGGCGTTCTCGACCAGGTGGGCGGCCCCCGCGCCGGCGGCAACCGCGACCTCGACCATCCGCACCGAGTTGGACGAGTTCGCGGAGCCGACCACCAGGAACAGCTCGACGTGCGGAGCGATCGTCTTCACTGCGGCTTGCCGGTTCTGAGTCGCGTAACAGATGTCGTCCGACGGCGGGGCCTGCAGCGACGGGAACCGGTCTCGCAGCGCGTCGACGGTCTGCATCGTCTCATCGACTGACAGCGTGGTCTGCGAGAGCCAGACGACCTTGTCCGGATCGCGCACCTCGATGCCCGCGACGTCCGCCGGGCCGTCGACGACGATGATGTTCTCCGGTGCCTCGCCGCTGGTGCCGACGACCTCCTCGTGGCCTTCGTGACCGATGAGAAGGATGTCGAAGTCGTCGTTGGCGAACCGGCGCACCTCGTGGTGCACCTTCGTCACCAGCGGGCAGGTGGCGTCGATCGCCTTGAGCCCACGCGCGGCGGCCTCGGCATGAACCGATGGCGCCACACCATGGGCGGAGAACACCACCAGTGCGCCCTGCGGCACCTCGTCGGTCTCCTCGACGAAGACCGCCCCGCGTGCCTCGAGCGCCCGCACCACGTGCAGGTTGTGCACGATCTGTTTGCGTACGTACACCGGCGCGCCGTAATGGTCCAAGGCCAGCTCGACCGTCTGTACCGCCCGGTCGACACCGGCGCAGTAACCCCGCGGCTTGGCAAGCAACACCCTGCGTTGGGGCTGGTCCGCCGCCTGGATGGCATCCGGCTGGGTCGCGGTCATACCTCAAGATGGTACGGACTGCGCAGATACGGCAGGCTGGACTCATGCCGCAGCTCCCGACCCCTTTGCGCGCAGCCCTGGGCCTGATGGCGACGGCGGTCGAGGAAGCCCGTCGCCTGCCTGACCGGGCGGTCGAACTGCCGATGCTGGCGTTGAGTACCGCATTGCAGATGTCACTGCGAGCGCAGCAGCGCTACGCCCACCTCGCCGCCCGCGGCGACGACCTGCTCAACCGCCGCGAGATCACGGATGACGCGCCCCCGTGGGCCACCTTCGACGACGCCGTCCCCATCCAGAAGCGCGACCCGGGCGCCGACGAGGCGAAGCCGCGCAACTCGGTTCGGCCGCCACGCAACGGCAAACCGTCGGCGTTCGACTCGATCGGCGACGAGTAGCTCGGGTCGATTGACGTGGCCCGGCTCGAGACTTCGGCCGAAAAACCTATCCCCGTACGTGTCGTCGCCCAGAAGATCGGCGAGTGGATTGCCCGGCTGGGCGAGATCTGGATCGACGGGCAAATCGCCCAGGTAACCCGCCGCCCGGGCATGGCTACCCAGTTCCTCACGTTGCGCGATACGGACGCCAACATTTCCCTCGCCGTGACCTGCGCACGGGGGGTACTGCTCGACACGATCGGGGAAGGCTCGCGCGTGGTGCTGCGGGCGCGCCCCGACTTCTACCTCGAACGCGGCACGCTGAGCCTGCGGGCCACTGAGATCCGCCTGGTCGGACTCGGTGAACTGCTCGCCCGTCTCGAGGCACTGAAGAAATTGCTCGCTGCGGAAGGGCTGTTCGCCGCCGAGCGCAAGCACGCGCTGCCGTTCCTGCCGCGCTGCATCGGGCTTATCACCGGACGGGCCAGCGCCGCCGAGCGAGACATCGTCGAGAACACGCGGCGCCGCCTGCCCGGGGCAACGTTCCGCATCGCGAGTGTGGCGACGCAGGGGGCGTCGGCGGTCTACGAGGTGGTGGCCGCGCTGCGCCGCCTCGACGGCGATCCGTCGGTCGACGTGATCGTCATCGCCCGCGGCGGGGGCAGTGTTGAAGACCTGCTGCCCTTCAGCAACGAGACGCTCATCCGGGCCGTCTCGGCAGCCCGGACGCCGGTGGTGAGCGCAATCGGCCACGAGACGGACACGCCGCTGCTCGACTTCGTCGCCGACCTCGCGGTGTCCACGCCGACCGATGCCGCGAAGCGCGTCGTTCCCGATCTGGCCGCGGAACTGCGCGAGCTGGCTGCGCTGCGCGACCGAGCCCGTGGCTCGGTGCGTCGACGGTGCAGCCGCGAGGCCGAGCTGATCACCGGCCTGCCCGAGCGGCTGCGCGCGGCCCTGCAGGCTCGGATCGAGCGCGAGCGCGTCGAGGCGGCGACGCTGCGTGACCGGGTCCGGCGACGCGTGACCGGCCTGCTCGAGTCAGCCGGTACCGATCTCGCGCACGTGCAGGCGAGGCTTCGCTCCCTCTCCCCGCAGTCGACGCTCGAGCGTGGATATGCGATCGTGCGCCGCGAGGACGGCACCGTCATCCGCGATGCCGCCGACGCACGTGGCGAACTGCGTATCCGGGTCGCGCGCGGCGAGTTCGGCGCCGTGGCCAAGTAGGGTCGGCGCCATGACCGAGCCGGGATACGAGGCGGCGCGCAACGAGCTGCGAGAGGTCGTCGGCAAGCTCGAATCGGGCGACCAGACCCTCGAGGAGTCGCTGGCGCTGTGGGAGCGCGGTGAAGC
>JBHEMN010000189.1:0-5689 GCA_046262575.1 Jatrophihabitantaceae bacterium | reverse complement strand
CACCAGCTGTCCGTCGACCGCCGCAATGAGCGTCTTGAAGATGCGGTCGGGCGACACGCCGAGGGCGGCGGCGGCCTCGGCGCCGAAGGACTCAGCGTGTCGCCCGGGCGAGTACGCGTGCAGGCTGAACGCGACGCCGTTGCGGATGAGCAGCACGGTCGCCGGGGTGCCTGTCGCCACTCGCCGGACTGTACAAGGAATGCCCAGGGCGGCTTCCCGGTTGCGCCCATGACCACCGACCAACAGGGAGTGCGATGACCATGCTCGGAGTGTGCACGCGGCCGTCGGTGTGCGCGGGCTACGGCCGGCGACACCGCTTCGGCCCGGGCGCCGTATCCTCCAACAAACGTGGTGATGAGCAGGGGAGTCCAGTGGCAGAGGAGTCGGTCGAGGAACGCCGGGCGCGTTTCGAGCGCGACGCGTTGCCCTTCCTGGATCAGCTCTACGCGGCCGCCATGCGGATGACCCGGAACCCGGCCGACGCCGAGGATCTGGTCCAGGAAACATTCGTCAAGGCATTCGGCAACTTCCATCAGTTCACCGAGGGCACCAACCTCAAGGCCTGGCTGTACCGCATCCTCACCAACACCTTCATCAACACCTACCGCAAGAAGCAACGTCAGCCGCAGGAGTCCAGCGGCGAGAACGTTGAGGACTGGCAGCTCGCCCGAGCCGAGTCACACACCTCCAGCGGGTTGCGCTCGGCCGAGATGGAAGCTCTGGACCACCTGCCCGATTCCGATGTCAAGGATGCGCTGCAGGCGTTGCCCGAGGACTTCCGGCTGGCCGTGTACCTGGCCGATGTCGAGGGGTTCGCCTACAAGGAGATCGCCGACATCATGGCAACGCCGATCGGCACGGTGATGTCGCGCTTGCATAGGGGGCGCAAGCAGCTGCAGATCCTGCTCGCCGACTATGCGCGTGGACGAGGCCTGATCCCGGCCGGCGTCGGAGGTGAGTCGTGAGCTTCATCGGGGGATTTGGGCCGGGCAACATCGACTGCGAGGACGTCATCAAGGATCTCTACCTCTACCTCGACGACGAGTCCGACGTCGAGCTGCGTAACCGCATCCGTCGCCATCTCGACGCCTGCGCGCCGTGCCTTCGTCAGTACGGGCTCGAGCAGGACGTGCGTTCGCTCGTCGCACGTTGCTGCGGCGGGGATCAGGCGCCCAAGGCCTTACACGATCGCATCCAGTCCCGCCTCGCCGAGGTCTGCGCCGAGGCCGCCCATCGCGAGTATCGCGCCGACTAAGCTGGCCTGTCCGTCACCCCGCTGGTGCCTTCCACCCCGGTGGCGCCTTCCACCCCGGTGGTGCCTTCCACCCCGGCGGTGACCTTCTCGGCGGCCAGCACGACCCGCTTGGACGGCGCGTCGGAGTAGTAGTCCGCGGCCTCGGTCGCATCCGTTCCCTCCGGCGCCTTGACCAAGCGCAGCAGCACCGTGAGCACCACCGCGATGAGGATGTTCAACAGCAGCGCGGTGACCGCGATGTAGACCTTGGTGTGGGTGAAGGGGAAATCGGCCAGCGACGTGCCGAAGTGCCGCATGCCGTGAACCGTCACCTTGGGCTTTCCGTCGACCAACCTGGTTGAGGCGTTCGGCACGGTCTGGCGGTACGCGGTCACAGTGCCGTAGACCATCGCCACGGCCCACCCCGCGAGCAGTGCCCATCTGTGGAACCAACGGGTGTAGAGCCCGGCCACAATGGACAGGATCGTCTGCAGGATCCACACGCCGCCCAGCAGTTGCAGGTTGATGGCGTTCTGCCGATCCATGCCGAGGACGAACAACAGGGCGCCGAACTTCACCACCAGCGAAGTGATCTTCGCAACGCGTGCCTCATTGGCGGGCGTGGCGTTCGGAGCGAGGAACTCGCGGTAGACGTTGCGGGGGAACAGATTGGCCGCCGCGATCGACATGATCGCCGCCGGTACCAAGGCGCCGATCGCAATCGCCGCGAAGGCGACGCCGGCGAACCAGTCGGGGAAGATCTGGTCGAACAGGTGCGGCACCGCGAGCTGCGCGTTGGCCTTGCCGTCCTGGCCGAATACTGAGGTCTTCTCATAGATCGCCGCGAAACCGAGCAGCGCCAGCAGGCCCAGCATCAGCGAGTAGGTGGGCAGGATGGCCGCGTTGCGGCGGATCACGTTGCGGCTGCGCCCCGACAAGACTGCCGTCACCGAGTGCGGGTACATGAACAGCGCGAGCGCCGACCCGAAGGCGAGCGTGCCGTACGCCCAGAAAAGCGAGGAATTGGGTATGAACGAACCGGTCGGCAGACCGGCCTTTGTCTTTGTCTTCATCTTGGTCTCGGCGGCGTCGAAGATCCCGCCGAAGCCGATCTTCACCGCGAGGTAGACGATCGCGACGATGATGACGAGATAGATCAGCCCGTCCTTGACGAAGGCGATCAAGGCGGGTGCCCGCAGTCCGGACGAGTACGTGTAGGCGGCGAGCACCGCGAAGGCGATGATCAGCGGCAAGTCCTTGACGAAGGTGTTACTCGACCCACCGATCCCCATCGTGTCGAGCACGGCCTGAATGCCCACAAGCTGCAGCGCGATGTAGGGCATGGTGGCGATGATTCCCGTGATGGCAATCGCGAGGGCCAGGATGCGGCTGTCATAGCGCCCACGCACGAAATCGGCTGGCGTGACGTAGCCGCGGCGGTGCGACACGCTCCACAGCCGCGGCATGAAGATGAAGATGATCGGGTAGACGACGATCGTGTACGGCACCGCGAAGAAGCCCGTGACCGCGCCGGTAGCGAACATCGCCGCCGGAACAGCGACGAACGTATATGCCGTGTAGAGGTCTCCGCCCAGCAGGAAGTAGGAGATGAAGGTGCCGAAACCTCGGCCGCCCAGACCCCATTCGTCCAGACTGTCCATCGACTCCGCACGACGCCAACGGACGGCGAAAAAGCCGCCGAAGGTGACGAGGATGAAGAAGAACAATACGACGCCGAGCTCTACACCGTTGACCCCGTGTCCCGCGGCGAGAGCGCTCACCGCTGGGCTCCCCGTCGCGCGCGGGCGATCACCAGATAGGCCGCGAAGGTGAAGCCAGAGGCCAGGAAGACCCACAAGAACTGGTACCAGTAGAAGAACGGGAAGCCCAACAGGTGCGGGCCGTCCTTCGCATAGGTGGGCACCAGCGCGAGCGCGACGAGCGGGATGATCAGCAGCACCCCCGCAAGCGCTTTAGCACCAGGGGGGAGGGGGTGCGAGTGAGCGGGCGGCGAGACTGGATCCGACGACATGGCGCCTCCACAGGACCGGAACCGGACGATTGACGTCTGACGCGGGGGACACCATACCCACAACTGGCCGTTCTCGCAGCAGTTGCTTTGCATGGCAGGCTGGCGTCGATGTCCGCTCTCACCGAGGTGCTCGCCGCGCGAACGTCGCTGACCGACGCGCAGGTCGACCACGTGCAGCGCCTGGTGGCCGAGTGGCAACTGTTGTCCGACCTCGCCTTCGCCGACCTGTTGGTGTGGGTTCCGGTGAGTGTCGTGCTCGGCGAGGCAGGCAGTGTGCCAGGATTCCTCTGCGTCGCACAGTGCCGGCCGACCACGGGTCCGACGGCCTACCTGCACGACCAGGTCGGCGTGCTCCTGCAAGGACCGCGCTGCATTCCACTGCGCACGGCGTTCGTCGAGGGCCGGATTTTCCGCGAGGTCGAGTCGGACTGGGACGGCGACCTGCCGATCCGTCGCGAGGCCATCCCGGTGCGCCTGGCCGGCGAGGTCATCGCCGTTCTCGGCAGGGACGCCAACCTGGCGAGCATTCGCACGCCGAGCCAGCTCGAACTCGTCTACCTGCAGAGCGCCGCCGACCTGGCCGCGATGGTCGCCGACGGCACGTTTCCCGCGCCCGCGGGCGCGCTGGAAGAGGGCTCCGGGCCGCGCGTCGGTGACGGCGTGGTTCGCCTCGAACCAGACGGCACGATCATCTATGCGAGCCCCAACGCGCTCTCTGCGTTCAGCCGGCTGGGTATCACGAGCAATGTGCTGAGCGAGCCGATCGCCGCGCTGACGAGCACCGTCGCCGACGACCCGTTCGATGCGAGCGACCTCGCCGCCGCGGTCGCGGCCGCGATCGACGGCGGGCAGCCGGCCAGCATCGAGGTGGAGGGCGGCGGGGCCATTGTCCTGTTCCGGGCGTTGCCGCTACGCCCGCGTGGCGAGACGCTCGGTGCCCTGTTGCTCATGCAGGACGTCACCGAACTGCGACGGCGCGACCGCCAGATCATGAGCAAGGACGCCACGATCCGCGAAATCCACCACCGCGTGAAGAACAATCTCCAGACGGTCGCGGCCCTGCTGCGGCTACAGGCCCGCCGGGTGCAGGCCCCGGAAGCGCGCCTCGCGCTCGAGGAGTCCATGCGCCGGGTCAGCTCGATCGCGCTGGTGCACGAGACGCTGTCAGTGTCCGTCGACGAGGAGGTCGACTTCGACGAAATCGTCGATCGCCTGCTCCTGATGCTGTCCGACGTCATGGGCTCGGCGGGCCGCATCCGGGTGGGGCGCGCCGGCACGTTCGGAGACATCCCGGCCGAGGTGGCCACCGCGCTTGTCCTGGTGCTCACCGAGCTCGTGCAGAATGCGATGGAACACGCTTTTCCGGGCGATGCCAGCGGGCTGGTCGACATTATCGCCGAGCGCGGCCGAGGGCGGCTCATCGTCACCATTCGCGACGACGGTGTCGGACTGCCGGCGGACTTCGCTTCGGAAACCTCCGACCGGCTTGGGCTGCAGATCGTCCGTACGCTCGTGTCGGCGGAATTGGCCGGTTCGGTGGAGTTCCGTTCCCATGAGGACGGAACCGGTGCGGCCGCGGTGGTATCGATGGCGCTGGGTCACCGCCCACGAGTAGGCGGCTGAGCCCAGGCCGACCGTGCCGTGGGCGTGTGCGCCCAGTCAGGCCAGGCGCGCTCGAGCCCGGGCGTTGCGCCGCTTGAGCGCACGTCGCTCGTCCTCGGACAACCCGCCCCAGACTCCGGCGTCCTGCCCGCTCTCGAGGGCCCACGCCAGGCAGGCATGCATGACCGGGCAGCGACGGCAGACGCCCTTCGCTTGCTCGATCTGCAACAGTGCCGGCCCGGTGTTCCCGATGGGGAAGAACAGCTCGGGGTCCTCGTCACGGCATATCGCGCGGTGACGCCAATCCATGGCTCGAGTCTCCTTACGTGTCCGGCACCCTCTGCGCCGGACGCCTTTGCTTGTGAATCCTTTCACGAGCCAGCTCGGGGAGCAAGCACAACTCGTCACTGCAAGTTCTGGCTACCTGCGAGTTCGCGTCGTCATTGGCCGCGACTGGCGTGGGCTGGGCAGGAATGTCGAATGCGCGCTTCCCGGCATGTCGACATCTCCTACCGTACGCACCGAACCCCGGTTACGTCGAGACCCTAATAGGTACTAATTGGGTTAAACCACGATACGCAGGGCTCGTGGGACAGACCTGAACGTCAGCTTTTCGCGGAGCTCGAGGTAGTCGCCGTCGACCTGAACCGGCATGGGTTCGTCGGCACGCACCGTCACAGTCTCCAGATCGCTCGCCACGTACGCCCCCCGATTGCCGATCCGCGGTCTGGGTCCGGACATCCTCGCCATGCCGTACAGAATGCCGAACGCGCCCATGCGGCGCCGGGCGTAAATAGCGAGGTCGGAATCGAGCGTGACGC
>JBHEMN010000188.1:0-7824 GCA_046262575.1 Jatrophihabitantaceae bacterium | reverse complement strand
CCGTAACTGTCCGACGACATGATCGCCGGGTTCTCGTGGGCGAGCACGGTATAGGTGCCCGGCATCGTCCACAGCGGGATCTTGATGCCACCCTTGCCATCGACAAATCCACCGCGCCCCATCGACGTCGGCATAGTCCGCATCAGCTGGCCGTTGAAGTACACCCGCACCGTGTGGGTGATGTCGTCGGCGACCGCGATGTGGGTGGCGCCGACCTTGAACGACACGCTCTGGTCGGACTGTCCGTACAGGCCCGAGCCGACCTGGACGCCATACAGGTTGGCCGTCACGGTGACCTTGGAACCGGGCGCGAGGTACCCGCGCGGGCGCCAGTGCGCGTTCTGGTCGTCGACCCAGTTCCACACACCCTCGACGTGCGGGGTCGTGCTCACCAGAAGCGCCTTCTCCGCAGCTCGCTTGTTACTGATCGCCTCGTCGAAATGCACGACCGGGACAATCCCGACGCCGTAGGTGGCCCCGTCGGTCAGGGAGTAGCCACCGGGGCGCTGCAGGTAGGGCATCGTCATGTTGTCTGGGGTGAGCGTCGTGAAGCGGGTGGTCTTGGTGGCCGACCTGCCATCGGCGTCTACCGCCACCGCCGAAAGCGTGTAGGTCCTGCTGAAGCCCAGCACCTCCGTGCTCCGCCAGGACGTGGCGCCGGCGGCGAGGGCGCCGGAGACGACCTTGCCCTCGGGGTTGAGCAGCTTGACCGAGGTCAACTTGCCGTGCGCGACAGCGACCGTGACCGGCTGGATCGGGCTGACCGCTGTGCCCCCGTCGGGCGCGGCCGTAATGACGGCCTTGGGCACTACTGCGGCGGTCGTGGCCGGGGCGGTGACGGGCGGGGGCTGCCCCGCGTCGTGACTCGCGGTGGCGCTCGGATGCTCAGCACCTTTGGTCTGGGACGTGCACGCAGACAGCGTCATCAACGCCACGAGTACTGGGACGCCGGCGATAAGCACGACTCGCCTGGACGTCGGCGTCACCTGCTGCGCCAAGGCAGCTGCATGCCCGCGCCCACCGAGCTTCCCGTGCGCCACTCCGGCCTCCGCAACCACTATTCTCCTACGCGTTCGACACCCTCCAACGATCGGTGTCGCCTCACATTGTCGCTCAAACCAGCACTCGTCCCCGACAGCTGGAGTTACGATCGCCTTACAGTAATCAGACGCCGGGGTGGGCGCATTTGTTGCGTCCTCCAAGGATGTACATGAACTCGCCACATCCAGTGTGCCTCACTTGAGCGCGGCCATCCGGCAGCCGCGCGCTGAGATCGCGGCGCCGACGCCCCGAACAAGTCCGGCTCAGCCGAGGACCGGCAGTGTCAGCGCCTGCGCGGTGGACCCGCTGCTCACCGATACCGGCGTCGGCGTCTGTCCGCCGCGGTAATTCGCGTCCCCACCGGCGAGCATGATCTCGATGCGATGCCCAGCCGCGAAACGATGGGCAATGGCAGGCAACGTGATGTGCACGGACTTGGTGGGATCGGCAATGCGGATGGGCGCGACCAGGCCGTGGATGAGGCTCGCGGTGCCGTCCGGGCCGACGTCATAGAGCTTCGCGAAGAGCACGACCTGACCGGCCGGGCCGATCGCGGACGTCGACACGGCGGTGGGTGCACTCACCAAGACGTCGAACACGGGAGACCCGACCACAGTGACCGTCTTCGTCAGCGCGGGTGTCTGCCAGTACACGTAGGTGCCGGCGACGTTGACGTCCGGCTGGTCGAACGGGTCCGGGACTGTCGAGCCGAGAGCGTCCAGGCCGCCGAGGCTGGTAGGGGCTCCTGCCGCCGGAGTGAGCAGGGATTGCGAGCCCGATCTCACCTGACCCTTGTTGCCGACCAGCGAGTTGCCGCCCGAGAGGTAGTAGCGGGCCAGCGAACCGACCGGGTAGGACGCGGTCTCGGCGAAGGTGCCGGTCCAGTCCTGGTAGTAGGCGAAGGCTGATCCGGTGTCCACGGCCAGACCCTTGAGGTAATGGTCGAACCAGGCCTGGATCCGCGAGTCCTCATAGGCCCGGCCAGCCGCCGAGGGTGTGCCCCCGGAGTGGCCCTGTTCGCGCCACAGCATCGCTACCGGTGTGCCCTGGGCCTTGAGCGCCTGGTAGGTGGCGATGGCCTCGTTGAGGTTGAACAGCGTGTCGACCTGGCCCTGGTCGATCAGTACCGGAATCCGCACCTTGGCCAGGTAGTTCTCGACAGACGCGTGCCGCAGGCTGGCGGTATCGCCAGGCGCCAGATAGCCAGTGGTACCGCCGTACACCAGAGCGGGGCAGACGAAGTCGGCGAAGTTCGGGCAGCCGATCAGCCGCGACGGGTCGTTCTGGGCGTACAGGACGCCATCGAAGATGCCGATGGCCGAGAAGGCGCTGGCCCAGGTGGACTTCGTCGCCCCCGGGTTGGAGGTAGTGACGCCCTGCACCTGAGCGGTGTTATTCGGGTCCAGCGACTAGGACAGGTCGTTCCAGGTGATCTGCGGATTGATGGCGTCCAGGCGGGCGTCGACCGACGCCGCGGCGAACTGGATCTGCCCGCCGTAGCTGCCACCCCACATGCCCACGCGCGGGTCGTAGGTGTCGGCCACCCCGGCGTGGTCGACGGCGTCATGGGCGACGACGTCGAGCGTGGGTGCTGCGGTTGTGTGGGTGGCGTCGGTGTAGGCGATCCCCGGCGCGCCGCCGAGGTAGCTGATGAGCTGGCTGGCTGCGACGCCGTCGTAGTCCGGATCGTCCAGGGTGATCTTGCAGCCCGACCCGCCAAAGCCCAGGCCCGAGTAGGACAGCACCACGTAGCCGAGCGCCGCCTCCTTCTGGGCGAATGGCGTCTGGTCACTGGCGGAGCCGCCGAAACCGTTGGTGGTGAGGATCGCCGGGACTCGGCTGGCGGGCGAGGCCGACGCGGGCGTGAAAAGCAGACCCACGATGTCGCAGCTCTGGCTCTGGGTGGGTCCGACCCGGACCGCGAAATGCAGGGTCTGCGTCGTGAAGGTCTCGGCGGCGGCCTGGGGGGCAGCGACCAGCGCCAACGTCGCCATGCTCGCGAGGCCAATGGCGACGGACATGGTCACACGGGCGACACGGGCGACGCGGGCGTGGCCGGATCGGGGCATGCGGTCTCCTCAAGGGTGGATACCGGGTCTAACGAGCCAATCTGGCTGAGGTTACTGACGGGTAATGGTGGGCGTGCGAAAGAATTGCCACGTGCCCGTTCTCCGCGTAGCGCTCGCCCAGGTGAACACCACGGTCGGTGACCTGGCGGGAAATGTCGCTGCCGTCCTCGCCCGCGCCCGAGAGGGCGCGTCCGCGGGGGCGCACCTGGTGGCCTTCCCGGAGCTGACGATCACGGGCTACCCGCCCGAGGACCTCGTGCTGCGAGAGTCGTTCCGGGCGGCGTCACGGACCGCCTTGACCAGCCTGGCCGCCGAGCTGGCCGCAGCCGGCCTGGGCGATACGGCCGTCATCGTCGGCTACTTGGACGTTGCCGGCGGGCCGCGCAACGCGGCGGCATTCCTGCTCGGCGGGGCAGTTGTCGCCCGGTACTACAAGCACCACCTACCCAACTACGGCGTCTTCGACGAGCGGCGATACTTCGTTGCCGGAACGACGCTCGTCATCGTGCGGTATCGAGGCGCCGACATCGCCCTGACCATCTGCGAGGACGTGTGGCAGGACGGTGGCCCGTTCGCCACCGCGGGTGCCGCGGGCGTCGGCCTGGTCGTCAACATCAACAGCTCGCCCTACGAACGCAACAAGGACGACGTCCGTCTGCCGCTGCTACAGCGACGGGCGAACGAGGCGGGCGCTCCGGTGCTCTACGTCAACATGGTCGGCGCGCAGGACGAACTCGTCTTCGACGGCGACTCGATGGTGGTGGCGACCGATGGCACCGTGCTGATGCGGGCGCCGCAGTACACGCAGGGGATGTACTACGCCGACGTCCAGGTAGCCGCCGCGCCGGCCGTCCCAGCGGACGTGACCGGCACCGCGATGCAGGTCGAGCGGTTCGACACCGCGGTGCCAGGCGCCTCGGTCGCGGCAGGGTCCCCGCCGCCTGTACTGGCCGAACGGATGAGCGACGAAGCCGAGGTCTGGGGGGCGCTGGTCCTGGGGCTGCGCGACTACGCGGCCAAGAATCGGTTCCGGTCCGTGGTGGTCGCGGTGTCCGGCGGCATCGACTCGGCCGTGGTGGCCGCCATCGCGGCCGACGCTCTCGGCGGTTCGAACGTTCATGGCGTGTCGATGCCCAGTGCCTATTCCTCGCCACATTCCAGGTCCGACGCGTCGGATCTCGCACAGCGGCTCGGTGCTCACTACCGCGTCGTGCCGATCGCGCCGATGGTCGACCCGTTCGTGTCCTCGCTCGGCCTGTCCGGGCTGGCCGAGGAGAACGTGCAGGCCCGGGTGCGCGGCAGCACCCTGATGGCGATCTCCAACGCCGAGGGCCATCTCGTGCTGGCCACCGGCAACAAGAGCGAACTGGCCGTCGGATATTCGACGATCTACGGCGACGCAGTCGGCGGTTTCGCCCCGCTCAAGGACGTGCCCAAGACGCTGGTGTGGACGATCGCACGGTGGCGCAACGCGCTGGCCGAAAGCCGCGGCGAGACCGCACCGATTCCGCCCAGCTCGATCACCAAGCGGCCGTCCGCCGAACTGCGCCCGGACCAGTTCGACTCGGACTCGCTGCCCGACTACCGCGTATTGGACGCGATCATCGAGCGCTACGTCGACGGTGACGAAGGGGTCGAGCAGATCATCGCGGCCGGCTTCGAGCGCGCCCTGGCCACGCAGATTGCCCAGCTGATCGACCGGGCGGAGTGGAAGCGACGCCAATACCCGATCGGACCGAAGATCAGTCTCAAGTCCTTCGGCCGTGACCGCCGACTCCCCGTCACCAATCGGTGGCGCGAGGCGGGGCGCTCATCGGGGACGTGAGCGCCGTCTCAGCGCTGCGTACAGACAGATCGGCGCCGAGGGGGCACCATTGACTCGTCCACGCGATGTGCCCGGGGACCGGTACGCCGGCCTCGAGGAGAGAAGTGAGGCACCAGCCATGAGCGAGACCTCCCTGTACGGCGGTGTGCAGACCCGGCGGATCACGATTCGCGATCTGCAGAACGCCAAGACTTCCGGCGAACGCTGGGCGATGCTGACGGCCTATGACTACTCGACGGCGCGGGTCTTCGATGCCGCCGGAGTGCCGGTGCTGCTCGTCGGCGACTCGGCGGCCAACGTCGTCTACGGCTACGACACCACGGTCCCGGTAACTGTCGAGGAATTGCTGCCACTCGTGCGGGGCGTGGTGCGCGGCACCCAGCGCGCCCTGGTCGTCGCAGACCTGCCGTTCGGCACCTACCAGGCATCGCCACAGCAGGCGCTCGAGACCGCGGCCAGGTTCATGAAGGAGGGCGGCGCACAGGCGGTGAAACTCGAGGGCGGCCAGCGGGTGGTTGCCCAGGTCGAGGCGCTCGTCGCGGCCGGCGTTCCGGTCATGGCCCACATCGGACTCACGCCCCAGTCGGTACATGCCTTCGGCGGCTATCGCGTGCAGGGTCGCGGCGACGAGGCCGCGCACCGTCTGCTGCAGGACGCGAAGTCGCTGCAGCACGCAGGCGCATTCGCGGTCGTGCTCGAGGTTATGCCGTCCGAGGTGGCCGCCCAGGTCACCCAGGCGCTGCATGTCCCGACCATCGGCATCGGCGCCGGACCGTCATGCGACGCGCAGGTGCTGGTGTGGCAGGACATGGCCGGCCTTCGCGGTGGCGGCAAGCCGGCGAAGTTCGTGAAGGAGTTCGCCGACGTCGCCGCGGTCTTGCGCGACGCTGCGACGCGCTTCAGCGACGAGGTCCGGGCCGGCACCTACCCGGCCGCGGAGCACGAGTACCGCTGAGGCCCATCACGTTCGTTCGAAGCGGACCGTGCGCTTGTCGACGTCGGCCTCGGCCAACCGGACGCTGATGTGCTCGCCCACCGGAAGGCCGCCGCCTGCGCAGCGGGCGCGCACGGCAGGCTCGTCGAGGACCACAGTTCCGCCCCGTTCATCGGCGTCGATAACTATTGCGGCGAACCTCTGCCCGACCCGGTCGCGCAGTAGCCATGCCTCGACCATGTCCACCACCGCCCGGTCGGCCGCATGCTCGCGCCGCTCGGCTTGCTGCATCGTCTCCGGCAAGCCCGCCACGCGCTCGCGCACCCACTGCGGAATCGGCGTCTTCGCCTGTGAAGCCAGGCAGATCTCGCTTGCGTAGCGGTCGACAAGGCGACGCAACGGGGCCGTTACGTGCGCGTACGCGGCGCCGATGCCGGAATGAAGAGGTTGGTCCGGAGGTGGACCATCGAACACGGTGTAGCCGGCTCCGCGCAGCAAAGACACAGCGTGCTCGATGAAGGCGACGTGCTTGGCGTTGGTGCGGTCGACCGTGGCCAGGACGTCGCCGGGTGAGGCACCGTCCGGCCAGCCGACGTCGAGGGCACGGGCTGCACGTCGCATCGCCGAGACGGCGCGCCGATCGGCAGGCGGCACCGTGCGCAGGATGCCGAACCCGGCGGTGAGCATCAGCTGGGCGGCGCACATCCCGGTGAGCAGGGAGATTTCCGCGTTGTATTGCTCGACCGGCAGGGCAGCCCGCAGCGCCAGCGTCCAGCCGAGCTTCGCATCCCCTTCGACGCGCTGCTCGGGAAGGTCCAGGTCGATCGCGTGCCGCCGGCGCGCCAGCGCGATACGCAGCGTGCCGACCTCCTGGAGCAGTGCCACGGCCTCGGGCGCATTCCCCTCGGCGAGTAACTTCTGCAGACCGGCGTAGTCGAGTTGTGCCCGACTGCGAACGCGGGCCCGCCGGACGTCGACGGCAGTGACCTCACCCGCGGCGTCCAACCCGATCTGCCAGAGCACCGCCGGCCGGGACTGGTCGGGCAGCAGGCTCGCGGCGTCCTCGCTCAGGGACGGCGGATGCAGCGGGACGCGGAGGTCGGGAAAATAGAGCGTTTCGCCGCGGCGTTGCGTCTCGGCGTCCAGCGCGGAGTTCGGGCGAACGAATGACGCGACGTCGGCGATGGCGTAGCTGACGAGGTAGCCATCGCAGACGCGCGCAATGTGAACGGCCTGGTCGAGATCGCGACTACCAGTCGGGTCGACGGTGACGAACGGGATGTCGCTCGCATCCTCGGCGGCCGGGCGCACCCACCCGCCAGCGGCCGCGGTATCGGCGGCGTCAGCGAGTGCCTCCGCAGAAAAGTCGCCGGGCACCTCAAGCTCGTCGCGTAATGCGGCGAAGTCGAGAGGTGCTCCGGCGACTCGATGCGACACCATCAGCGGTTGACGGTAGGTCCGTCAGCGCGACTGGCTTTCGCTAGCGTGCGGCGCGCTTGGCGGGAGCCCTTTTCGCGGCCGCCTTGCGGGCGGGCGCCTTCTTGGCCGCTGCCTTGCGAGCGGGTGCCTTCTTGGCGGCAGCCGTCCGCTTGGCCGGCGCCTTCTTCGCAGCTGCCTTCTTGGCGGGCGCCTTCTTCGCTACGGCCTTCTTGACCGTCGCCTTCTTCGCGGCGACCTTCTTGACGGCCGCCTTCACGACCTTCTTGGCCGACGACTTCTTTGCCGCCGCCTTCCTGGCAGGAGCTTTCTTTGCCGCGGCCTTCTTGGCCGGGGCCTTCCTTGCGGGTGCGGTCATGCGGGTGCCTCCTCGGCAGGTGTCAACGAATTCTCATTCGTCGCGATCAAGTGGACGATGCGATACAGGCAATCGTCAACACGCCACGCCGTTTCATTGCGTGCGGCCAATGCGTGCCAATTTGCACTCGACGAGCGACAGTGCGCGGACGGGTTGGCGT
>JBHEMN010000187.1:0-17924 GCA_046262575.1 Jatrophihabitantaceae bacterium | reverse complement strand
GTAGACGATGATGTTCGCGTTGAACAGCAGCGGTCCGACGAGGGGGATGTCGCCCAGCAGGGGCACCTTGATCGGAGACAGCACCGTCGGATTGTTGTACCCCTCCGCGTTCTTCTGCATCAGTGCGTCGTAACCGAAGTTGGTCAGGCCCAGGGCCAACAGGTTGAGCACGACGCCGAGCACGACTTGGTTGACGGCGTAGCGGATGGCAAACAATGCCAGCAGGGCGCCGATGAGCGCACCAGCCAACATCGCGGTAATGATGCCGACACCGACGTTGTGGGCCACGGTGGCAGCGAACGCGCCGGCGAACGCGCCCGCCAGCAACTGGCCCTCGATAGCCACATTGATGACGCCGGAACGCTCGCACAGGATGCCGGACAGCGCGCCGAGGATGAGCGGGACGGCGAGGAAGATCGTGCCTTGCAACAGGCCGAAGATGCTCATTGGCTCACCGGGACTGCCGGTACCGGTCCAGCACAGGAACGCGATGACGAAAGACCCGAGGACGGCGGGCAGTACCCAGCGCATCGAGCGCGCCGAGAAGCCGCGTGCCACGTGCCAGAGCCCGAGGGACACGATGAACAGCCCGAGTGCGATGCCAGCAGCCTTGCCGGGAATCCGAACGAAGGGGATCTGGTGCTTGTCGGCGATGTCGGACAAGGCAAACGCGGCGTCGCCGGGATTTGACCCCAGCCCCCAAGCGAGCACACAGATCAGACCTGTCGCCACGAGCGCAATGCCGGCAACCGTTCGCCGGCGTGCCGACACCGGGATGGCGACGATCTCGTGGCTGACCACCAGTTCGTCGTCGGGGGGGCGGTGCGTCACGGGTTGGCTGGTCACGCGTTCCATCCCTTGGCCAGCTGCGCCACTCCGACGCCGCCACCTCGCGACTCGGACAAGCCGAAGATCGCCCGGATCAGGGCAGGTGCGGCCAGGAACAGCACGATGACCGCCTCGATGACCAGCACCACATCGGCCGGGACGCCGGTGTTGGCGACCATCACCACGCCACCGGCCCGGAACGCCCCGAAGAGCAATCCGGCGAACACCGTCCCGCGGGGGGAGGCCTGGCCCAGCAGCGCGACGGTGATGGCATCGAAGCCGAGCCCGGCGTCGACGTCCCCGGTCAGGGCGTTGTTCGTACCGAGAATCTGCGAGCATCCCACCAACCCCGCCAGGCCCCCCGAGATCAGCATGACGAGCACGTAGCAGCGGTCGGTCCTTATGCCCGCAGTGCGCGCGGCCGACGGGTTGGCGCCGACGGCACGCAACGCGAAGCCGAGGGTGGACCGGGTAAGCAGCCACCAGCAGCCGATCGCCGCGAGAACCGCGATGACGATGCCCAGGTGCAGGCCCAGGTCCGGGCCGAGCAGGTGCGGCAAGCGGGCGGTGCCGTGGACGGTGCGCGAGATGGCCTGATTCGACCCCGGCGCCTGGAAGCCGGAGAACCCGAGCAGGTAGTTCAACAGGTAGAGCGCGAGGTAGTTCATCATGATCGTCGAGATGACCTCGTGTGCGCCGGTGCGCGCCTTCAACCACCCGGCGATGCCGCCCCACGCCGCCCCGCCGGCGACACCGGCAGCGAGGGCCGTGACCAGATGCAGCACCGGCGGCAGGTGGAACGCGAAACCGACGTAGCCGGCGCAGATCGCGCCCATGATCAGCTGACCCTGCACGCCGATGTTGAACAAACCGGCCCGGAACGCGACGCCTACCGCCAGGCCGCCGAGGATGAGGGGCGCCGCGTTGAGCAGGGTGTTGGAGATCGGCCCGAAGATCGGCGTGCCGCCGTTGGAGTACAGCGAGTCGGGATTGAAGACCGACCCTTCGAACAACGCGACGTAGCCGGCCGAGATCGCGTGCCAACCGCGCGTGAACGTATCGCCGGGTGCGGAGAAGAAGTATCCCATCGCGGTGCGCGTCGGCGGGTCGGCAATGACGATCATGATCGCCCCGACGAGCAGCGCGCAGAGCAGCGCCAAAAGCGTGAGGACCAAGGAGTTGCCGTGTCGGATCGCGTCGACGAGTCGGAGCCTCCGGCCGCGCCGGGGCCGGGGCGACATCTCGTCGGCCGCGACGGTGGCAGCTGGGCTGTGGTCAGTCACACGACACCGGCCGTCCCCGACTCGGCTACAGCGGCGTTGCTCAGCGGCGTAGCCCCGGCGGCGGCTTGCGCCAACGAACAGCCGGCCATCAACATGCCGATCTGTGCGGCTGGGGTGTTCACCGCCACCTCAGCCTGGATGCACCCGCGGTACATGACGGCGATCCGGTCGGCGAGGCCGAGCACCTCGTCCAGTTCGGTAGAGATGAGCACGACCGCCGTGCCGCGATCCCGCTCGGACACGATGCGCCGGTGCACGAACTCCATCGAGCCCACGTCCAGACCCCGGGTCGGCTGGGCGACGATGAGCAGCTTGAGCGGCCGCGACATCTCCCGGGCCAGCACGACCTTCTGCTGGTTCCCCCCCGACAGCGTGCTCGCCAGCGCCAGGCCATTGGCCGGTCGAACGTCGAACTCCTGCACGCGCACCGCGGCGTTGTCCGCGATGGCCCGCAGGTCCAGCGAGCCGCGCACGCCGTACGGCGGACGGTGGAACAGGTCGAGCACCAGGTTCTCGGCCACGCTGAACGGACCGACCAGTCCATCGTGCAGACGATCCTCGGGCACGTACCCGACGCCGATCTCGAGGATTTCGTCGGTGGACAGCCGGGCGATGTCGCGTCCGGTGATCGCGATCGTGCCGCGCGTCGGGGTGGTCAGCCCGACGAGAGCCTCGGTGAGCTCGGTCTGGCCGTTGCCCTGCACCCCAGCCAGCGCGTAGATCTCCCCTGCGCGCACTGCGAAGGACACGTTGTCGACCAGCACGACACCGTTGGGGTCGACGACGCTGAGGCCGTCGACCTGAAGAACCACATCGGCGGGCTGGGCGGGCTCCTTGTCGACGGTGAGCTGCACCGGGCGCCCGACCATCATCGATGCGAGCTCACTCTGTGATGCGCTCGGTTCGGCAGTGCCGACCACCGCTCCCCGCCGGAGCACGGTGATCTTGTCGGCTACCGCACGCACTTCCCGCAACTTGTGGCTGATGAAGATGATCGAGGTGCCCCCGTCGCGCAGCGCCCGCATGACCGTGATCAGGTCGTCGGTCTCCTGCGGCGTGAGCACCGACGTCGGTTCGTCCAGCACGAGTAGCTTCGCGTCCCGGCTGAGTGCCTTGATGATCTCGACCCGCTGCTGGACCCCGACCGGAAGGTCAGCGACCATCGCGTCGGGCGGCACCTCGAGGCCGTAACGCGTGGAGATGGCGGCTACCTCCCGCCGGGCGCGACGACGGCTCAGAAAGCCCCCCGGCATCGTCTGTTCGTGTCCGAGCATGACGTTCTCGGTGACCGTGAAGACCGGGATGAGCATGAAGTGCTGGTGCACCATGCCGATCCCCGCGCTCATCGCGTGACCAGGCCCCTTGAACGTCACCCGCACGTCGTCGATGAGTATTTCGCCCTCATCCGGCTGGTAGAGGCCGTACAGCACGTTCATCAACGTGGTCTTCCCGGCTCCGTTCTCACCGAGCAGCCCGTGAATCTCGCCTGGTTCGACGACGAGGTCGACGGCGTCGTTGGCCGTGAACGAGCCAAAGCGCTTGGTGATCGCCCGCAGCTCGAGTTTCACGGGTTGACCCTCTCAGATGAACGTCGGCGAGTGCAGCCCCCAGCGGATGCACTCGCCGACCTCAGGCGTCCGGAGCGGCCTACTTCGGCTGGCTCGGCGAGGTGATCTTGATGCTGCCGTCGGTGATGGCTTTCTTGACCTTTTCGAGGTCGTCCTTCACGCTCTGCGGCACCTTCGAGTCGAAGTCATGGAACGGGGCCAGCCCGGTGCCTTCGTTCTCCAGCGTCCCGATGTAGGAGCCGGACGGGAAGGTGCCACCGGAGGCGTCGGTCAGGTACTTCTGGACCGAACTGGACAGGCCCTTGGTCACGCTGCTGAGGAAGTACTTGCAGAACTCAGGCAAGGACACGCACCCGTCGGTGTCGACCCACATGACGCTGACCTTGCCGCCGGCGGACTGTGCCGCCGCACCGGCACCCGCGCCGGTGCCGCCGGCAACCGGGAAGATCACGTCAGCGCCCTGCTGGATGAACGTCTGGGTGATCGCCTTGCCCTTGTTCTTGTCCGTGAACGACTGGGCGAACGTGCCGCTCTTCTGCTTCGTCTCGTCCCAGCCGAGCACCTTGACGCTCTTGGACTTCTGCTTGTTGTAGTACTGCACGCCCTCCCAGAAGCCGTCCATGTAGATCGTCACCGGCGGGATGTTCAGGCCGCCGAAGGTGGCCACCTTCCCGGACTTGGACATCGCGGCAGCGAGGTAGCCGCCGAGGAAGCCGCCTTGGGCGGTGTTGAACTGCAGGCCGTAGACGTTCGGACCGCTGGGCCCGGCGTCGACCTCGGCGAACTTCTTCGTCGGGTTCTTGGCGGCGACCGCCTTCAGCGCGTCGAACATCAAACCGCCGACGGCGATGATCGTGTCGCAGCCCTTGGCAACCTCGGCGTTGAGGTTGGGCACGTAATCGTTCTGCGAGTTCGACGGCACGTAGGAGATCTTGAGGTTGGGGTTGGCCTTGTTCGCCGCTGTCATCCCGGCGTAGGAGGACTGGTTGAAGGACTTGTCATCGACGCCGCCGGTGTCGAGCACCATGCAGGCGTTGAAGGCCTTGCCCGACGGGGTGCCACTGGAACTCGTGCCACCCGAGGACGCGCCACTCGAAGCCGTGCCGCCGGCTGAGACGCTACTGCTCGCGCCGCCGCTCTTCTTGTCCTTCGCCTTGCTCCCACAGGCGGACAAGGTCAAGGCGAGAACCGCAATGCCAGCTACAACTACCCGAGTTCGTCTTGCGACCAATGTCATCATTGCTCATCTCCGGTTCGCGTCCGAGTGTTCGCGGTCTGTCGGACACCGTAGCCAGCATGGCGGCGCCCGCAAGACCCCCGGGTGAACACCTTGTGAACTCGTCACCGGATCGTTGCTGGTGCGCCTTCACCGGTCGCGGTCCAGGCGGCGCAGAAGAGCATGTATCGCGCTACCAACTGGATCCAGATCAGCACCGCCAGCAACCCCGCGAACGGGCCCGCGGTTGGGCTGTGTGTTGTCCTGGCGATCGTGACCGTCCCGACAATCTTGAGGATCTCGAATCCCACCGCCGCGAGCAGCGCGCCCTGCAGCCCGGTCCGGCGCGGAACCGGCATGTCGGGCAACCGCACGAGCAGCCACCAGAAGATCAGCACGTCACCGGCCACCGCGAGCGCCACCCCGAGAGCGGCCACCAGGAAGTGCACGCCGGGGACGTGATCCAGGTTGACGGCGTGCAGGATCTGGTCGGTCAGCGCCGTCCCCACCACGGTGAGGCCGAGCGACACGACGATGCCCAGGCCGAGACCGGCGAGTACCAGCAGGTTCGTCAGCTTGGCCAGGAAGAAGTTGCGCTTCGGTGGCCGCCGCCCCCACACGCCGTCAATCGCAGCGCGCAGGTTGCCGATCCAGGCGAGGCCAGTGAGCAGCACACCGACCAGGCCGATGATTCCGACGCTGGTGCGCGCCTCGATCGCGGAACGGACCGAATCCCGCAGTGTCTTGCCGAGATCGCCGGAGACCTTCGCCGTGATGTGGTCGAGCAGACTCTGCTGTGCGGCGGGGTGCGCGTGCAGGACGAAGCCGGTGACGGCGACGGCGAGCAACAGCAACGGGAACAGCGCGAGAAAGCTGAAGTAGGTGATGGCGGCCGCGTACTGATTGCCATTGTTGTCCTGCAGCACCTTCCAGGCGGCGACGACGTGCCGCAGGGCCCGGTGGCGCTCGTTGAGCCCGGCCCATCGCGCGCTGACACCACTCTTCGTGCGCGCGAACACGTTCGGGCGTTCGGTCATTGCACCGGGGCCGCAGTGCCGCCGAGCTCGTACTCGGTGCGCCACCGCCAGTGCCCGTCCGGGTCGCGGGAGAACAGCCCGAACCGCTGGACCGTGAACCGGGCGACGAACCCGGCCAAGCCGTCGTAGGCCGCGTCCAGGCCGGAGTCGTCGACCTCCTGGGCGACCGTGACGTGCGGGTGATACGGGAAATCCAGGTCGCGCTCCAGCGGTCCCTGCCGGATGGCCTTCTCCAGCACTTCGCAATCGCCGACCCCTCGCGCGATGTGGATGAACACCACCGGCGTGGCGGGCCGGAACGTGCCGGTGCCTGCCAGGTGCATGACAAACGCGTCACCGGCCGAAGCCGTCTCAGTGAGGTGCTCGTCGATATCAGCCAGGTCGGCGATCCGCACGGGAGTCGGGGGCAGCAGGGTGACGTGCGGCCAGATCAACTCGGCCGCCGGATCGCCGACTCGCCGCCGCCAGTTCGTGAGCACTGTCGCGTGTGGCTGCGGGATCGCGATCGCGACGCCCAGCGTGACCGTGTCCGGCACGGGGTCAGCCCCCGCCTGCGCTCGGGCCCAAGAAGCCCACCCGCTCGTAGGCCGATGCCACCGTCGCGCGCGCGACAGCTCCCGCCCGGTGCGCTCCGGCGGCCAGGATGCGGTCGAGCTCGGCCGGGTCGGCCAGCAGGTCGTTGGTGCGTTTCGCGAACGGCTCGAGGAATGCGACCGTGGCCTCGGCCACCGCGGACTTCAACGCGCCGTAGCCCTGGCCGTCGAAGTCAGCCGCGACGTCGGCGACCGCACGGTCGGTCACGGCAGCGAGAATCGTGAGCAGGTTGGACACGCCGGGCTTGGCGACCGGGTCGAAACGCACCACGGTGTCGGTGTCGGTGACGGCCCGCTTGATCTTTCTGGCCACCGCCGACGGGTCGTCAAGCAAATTCACGGTGCCTGCGTCGCCCAGCGACTTGCTCATCTTCGCACTCGGATCTTGCAGGTCGAGGATCTTGCCCGGCCCCTTCGGGATCACCGGTTCGGGCACCGTGAAGGTGTGCCCGTAACGGGCGTTGAACCGCTGCGCGAGATCGCGGGTGAGCTCGAGATGCTGGCGCTGGTCCTCACCGACCGGGACGGCGTCGGCCTGGTAGAGCAGGATGTCGGCTGCCTGCAGCACGGGATAGGTGAACAGGCCGACCGAGTGGTTCTCGCCGCGGCTGGACTTTTCTTTGAACTGGGTCATCCGGGCTGCCTCACCGTAACCGGTCAGGCACTCCAGCACCCAGGACAGCCGGGTGTGCTCCGGGACCTGGCTCTGCAGGAACAGCACGCATCGCTGCGGGTCCAGGCCGGCTGCGAGCAGTTGCGCCACCGCCGCACGGGTGCGCTGGCGCAGCAGGTCGGGCGCGGGCGGCTCGAGGGTGAGCGCATGCAGGTCGACGACGCAGTAGAACGCGTCGTAGGTCTCTTGCAGGGCAACCCATTGCTTGAGCGCGCCGAGGTAGTTGCCCAGGTGGAAGGAAGCAGATGTCGGCTGGATCCCCGACAGCACGCGTGGGCGCCGGGCCGGGTCGTCCTCAGGAATCCGAGCCATGGGTTCCAATTCTGGCATCCGGCGCCGGCGCGCTCGCGGAGCGGTCCGGCTCCGGCTCTGGCTCCGGCTCCGGCGGCGACACCAGCACCCGAGCCACGCGGCGCCCGTCCACCTCGGTGATGGTGAGTCGGAAGCCGTCGTGATCGACCTCGTCGCCGGTCCGCGGCAACCGTCCCAGCACCGCCATCAGGTAACCGCCCACAGTCGCGTAGGGACCCTCGGGAAGATCCAGACCCGACACTTCGGTGATCTCGTCCAGGTTCAGCTTGCCGTCCACCTCGACAGCACCGCCCACGAGCCGGCGCGACTCGCCCCCGAGCGCGTCGTACTCGTCGCGGATGTCTCCGATGACCTCCTCGATCAGGTCCTCGAGCGTGACGATGCCGTCGGTGCCGCCGTACTCGTCGACCACGATGGCGAGGTGGTGACCCTCGCGCCGCATCTCCGATAGCGCCGAAAGCACATGCTTGGAGCCGGGCAAGGCCTTGACCTCGCGCGCCACGCTGCCCACCGTCCGGTCGCGGTCGGCGCGCACGTCGGCCAGGAGCAGATCGCGGATGTGCACGAAACCCAGGACGTCGTCATGGCCCTGGCCGACGACGGGGTAGCGCGAGTGCGGGGAGTCGCCGGCGATCTTGGCCGCCCGGCTCACGGTCGTCGCCGCCTCGAGAAAGGTCACCTCGGTGCGCGGCACCATGATCTCGGTGATCGCCCGCTCACCGGCCGCGAAGACGTCGTCGATCAGGCGCCGCTCGTCGGAGCACAGCGCCTCGTGGGCCGCCACCAGGCCGCGGAGCTCGTTCTGGCTGATCGGCGCGCGCGCCGCGCCCGGGTCGCCGCCGAGCAACCGCACGAGAAGGTCAGTCGACTTCGACAGCAACCAGATCACCGGCCGGAAGAACCCGGCGATGCGGTTCAGCGGCGGGGCGAAAAACGTCGCTGCGGCCTCGGCCCGCTGCAGTCCCAACCGCTTGGGCGCGAGCTCACCGACGACGAGCGTCACGAAGGAGATGATGAGGGTGACGCCGATGATGCCGGTGGCGCCGGCCAGCCCCTCAGACCAACCGTGTCGGACGAGAAACTGCGTCGCCTCGTCGGACAGGGTCACGGCACCGAATGCGCTCGACAGCAGGGCCGTAGACGTCACGCCGATCTGCACGGCCGCCAGGAAACGATTCGGATCACTGACAAGCCTGGCCACTGCCGCACCGCGGCGACCCGACTCGGCCAGCGCTCGCACCTGGCCCTCGCGCAGGGAGACCAGAGCGATCTCCGCGGCGACGAAGACGCCCTCGATGGCGATCAACAGCAGCACGATGCCGATGTAGAGCAGCGTCTGGCCGGTCACAGGCTGAGTCTACGAACCAACAGGTGCGCCTGCGACGTTCGCGACGGGGGTGCTGCCGCGCAGCAGCACGTCGGCGACTAGCTCAGGGTCGTCGAACATGGGGACGTGGCCCACGCCGCGCATCGTGACGTGGACGGCATGAGGTAGGGCCTTCTTGGCCACCGCCGCCTGCCACCGGGGCATCATCAGGTCGCGCGCGGCCCAGGCGATCGTCACCGGAACCTCGCGAGGGATCTCGCCGGCGAACGGCGTGGCAGCGTCGAGCAGGAGTCGCAGCGCCGGGCGAGCGTATTCGAAGGCACGAAAGTCACCGAGCGCCTGGTCGGAGGAGATCCGGGCCGGGTGGGAGGTGAGCGCTCCGTACATCAGAGTGCGGCCGGCGCGAGTGCGGGCCAGAACGGCGGCCCGCGGCCCGATCCGTTCGCTCACCACCGCGGCCGAGGTGAACAGCCTGCGCGTGTAGGCGAAGGCAGCATCGGTGCGCCAGAAGCCGGCCGGAGACAGCGCGGTGACGCTACGGGCTTCACCGGCCGCGCCGGCCTCGAGGGCCACCCGCCCGCCGAGGGAGTTACCGGCGATGTGGGGGCGTTCGAGTCCCTGCTCGGCGAGGAACTGCCGGAATTCCGTGCGCAATGCCTCCACCACGGACCTCCCGTTGAGCACGAACGCCGGGGATTGGCCGTGCCCGGGCAGATCGACCAGGATGACCTCGCGCTGGGCGGCCAGCTGGTCGAGCACGGGATACCACACCTGGCGGCGGTGGGTGATGCCGTGGAGCAGTACAAGCGGCTCGCCCGAACCGTGACGCTCGAATGCCAGCACGCTGCCTCCTCGACTCCCGCGGCAACTACCGCGCGACCCGGCCATTGATCGACCGGTCCCCGGACGCTACCCCTCCCCCATCGCAATCTGCAGGTTGGCGTCGATCGCGTCGAGGAACATTTCGGTCGTCAGCCACGGCGCGTCCGGGCTGATCAGTAGCGCGAGATCCTTGGTCATCTGCCCATGTTCTACCGTCTCGACGCAGACCCGTTCGAGCGCTTCGGCGAACCGCGTCACTTCGGGGGTGCCGTCCATCCTGCCGCGGTAGGACAGCCCCTGCGTCCACGCGAAGATCGACGCGATCGGATTCGTCGACGTGGGTTTGCCCTGCTGGTGCTGGCGGAAGTGCCTGGTAACCGTTCCGTGTGCTGCCTCGGCCTCGACCGTCTTGCCGTCCGGGGTCATCAGCACCGAGGTCATCAGGCCCAGCGAGCCGAATCCCTGCGCCACGGTGTCGGACTGCACGTCGCCGTCGTAGTTCTTGCACGCCCAGATATAGCCGCCTTCCCACTTCATGGCGGCGGCGACCATGTCGTCGATGAGGCGGTGCTCGTAGGTGATGCCCGCTGCGTCGAAGTCGGCCTCGAATTCGGCTGCGAAGATCTCGGCGAACAGGTCCTTGAAGCGGCCGTCGTAGGCCTTGAGGATGGTGTTCTTCGTCGACAGGTACACCGGTAGCCCGCGGTCCAGGCCGTAGCGCATCGAAGCGCGAGCGAAGTCGCGGATCGAGGCGTCCAGGTTGTACATGCCGAGTGCGACCCCACCGCCGGGGAAGTCGAACACGCTGAACTCCATGGGCACCCCGCCGTCCTTCGGCGTGAACGTCATCGTCAGCGTCCCCTCGCCGGGGATGACGAAATCGGTGGCCCGATACTGGTCGCCGAACGCGTGGCGGCCGATCACGATCGGCTTGGTCCAGCCCGGGACGAGTCGAGGCACGTTGCTGATAACGATGGGCTCTCGGAAGATCACGCCGCCGAGGATGTTGCGGATCGTGCCGTTGGGCGACTTCCACATCCTTTTCAGCCCGAACTCCGCGACCCGCGCCTCGTCTGGAGTGATGGTGGCGCATTTGACGCCCACCCCGTGCCGCTTGATGGCGTGCGCCGCGTCGATCGTCACCTGGTCGTCGGTGGCGTCACGGTTCTCGATGCTCAGGTCGTAGTAGTCCAGGTTGACGTCGAGGTAGCGGTTGATCAGCTTGTCCTTGATGAATTGCCAGATGATCCGGGTCATCTCATCGCCGTCGAGTTCTACGACGGTTCCCAGCACCTTGATCTTGGGCATTGACGTTGCCACCTCCTAGCACGTGACGGTCTCTTGGCATCAAGATATCTCTTAGCCGGACTAGGGCGCCGCCCGGCCTGACGCAGGCCATAGTCTGCAAGCCGTGACAGAAACCCGCATCCCCACCGCCGTCGATATCCTCGCCGACTCCTACCTCGACGAGCACATCGTGCTGAACCCCATCATGGCGACCTTTCTGGGCGTTCCCGGCCACGACGGCGAGCTGCCGGACCTGACCCCCGACTGGCTCGCATCGGTGTCGGAGCTGCGCCGGCGCACCCTCGCCGCCCTGGCCGCCACCCGGCCTGCCGACGCGAACGACCGCGTCACGGCCGCAGCCCTGCGCGAGCTGCTCACGGTTGAGGAGGAACTGCGCACCGCCGGCACCGAAGAGGCCAAGCTGAACAACATCGCGTCACCGGTGCAGGAAATCCGAGACGTGTTCGACCTGAGCCCAACCGCAGACGCCGAGGACTGGGCGACCGTTGCGACCCGGCTCGGCGCCGTCCCGAAGGCGGTCGCCGGATACACGGAGTCGCTGCGCCTGGCCGCGTCGCGCGGGGACGTGAGTCCCAGGCGACAGATCGAGGCGTGTGTCGCGCAGTGCGGCGAGAATGTCGGGGCCGAGGGCTTCTTCGCCAGGTTCGCCCGCGACGCAGTCCCTTCAGGTGGCGGCGAGCTACCTTCGGCTGTCCGCGCGGACCTGGAGCGCAACGCGAAGGTCGCCGCGCAGGCCTACCAGGAGCTCTCGGAGTTCCTGCGCGACGAGCTGATGCCCGAGGCCTCGGCCAAGGACGCAGTCGGCAGCGGGCGTTACGAGCTGTTCTCGCGGTCCTTCCTCGGTGCCCGGGTCGACCTGGCCGAGACGTACGCCTGGGGTCAGGAGGAGCTCGCCCGGGTCACCGAGCTGATGGGGCAGACCGCCGAGCGGATCGTGCCGGGGGCATCGGTCCGCGAGGCGATGGACCACCTCGACACCGACCCGGACCGGATGCTCACCGGAACCGACGCGCTCCAGGCCTGGATGCAGGGCAAGTCCGACGCGGCCGTCGCGGCGCTCGCCGACACCCACTTCGACATCCCCGAGCCGATTCGCCGACTGGAGTGCAAGATCGCACCGACGCAGGCGGGCGGTATCTACTACACCGGGCCGAGCGACGACCTGGTCACCCGGCCGGGACAGATGTGGTGGTCGGTGCCGAAGGGCGTCACCGAATTCGCCACTTGGCGAGAGCTGACCACCGTCTACCACGAGGGCGTGCCGGGTCATCACCTGCAGGTGGCGCAGACCGTCTATCGCCGCGACCTGCTCAATCGCTGGCGGCGGCTGGCCTCGTGGGTAAGCGGCCACGGCGAGGGCTGGGCCCTTTACGCCGAGCGACTGATGGCCGATCTCGGTTTCCTCGACGACCCGGCCGAGTACCTCGGCATGCTCGACGGGCAGTCCGCGCGCGCCGCACGCGTCGTGCTCGACATCGGCATCCATTGCGATTTCGCGGCCCCCCGCGAGGTCGGCGGCGGCGAGTGGAACTGGGACAAGGCGTGGGAGTTCCTCGGCGCGCACAGCGCGATGAACGAGAGCAGCCGCCGCTTCGAACTCGAGCGCTACCTCGGGTGGCCCGGCCAGGCCCCGTCGTACAAGATTGGCGAGCGGCTCTGGCTGCAACTGCGCGAGGACGCCCAAATCAAGCAGGGCGACGCCTTCGACCTCAAGGCCTTCCATCGCTCGGCGCTGGACGTCGGCAGCGTCGGCCTGGACGTGCTCGGCGCCGCGGTGCTCGGCGAGTTCGACTGATGCTCATCCATCCCTGGGATTCGGGCGCGTCCGACGAGGAGTGGGTCGACTTCGCCCGCGGCCAGGGGTTCGGGCACCTCGTCGCGGCCGGTCGGGGACGCGAGGTACCGGTCGTGGTGCCGACGCAGTACGCCTTGGTCTCCCCCGAGTTGGTGCTGCTGCACCTGGCCCGGCCGAATCCGATCTGGGCGGCGTTGGCCGAGAACCCGGCGGTGGTGCTCAGCGTCGCCGGCGACTGGGCCTACATTCCCGCGGCGTGGAAGGCCATCGGCGCCGAGGATCCCCGAATGGGGGTGCCGACGACCTATTACGCGGCTGTGCAGCTGATCGCCACCGCGCAGGTTGTCGACGACGAGGTGGGCAAGGCCGAGATCCTGCGCGTACAGCTCGGCGTGACCGAGCCCGGCAGCGGTGCCGCCGATCCGGCCGAGCACGGGCGGCGGCTGGCCGGCATTCGCGGACTGCGACTGACGGTGCGTGAGGTGCGCTCGAAGTTCAAGTACGGCGGGAATGCCGACGCGGCCCATCGAAGCGAGGTGGCCCGGCGACTCGAGAAGCGCGGCGCTCCTGGGGACGCCGCGGCGCTGGACCACCTTCGCCGCCGCACCCCGCTCGCTCCCTAGAGCCGTCGTTCCCACGGGTTGGTCAGGCTGCCGGCGTCGACTCGGCCTGCGTGAGTCTGGCGAGCTCGGCGTCGACCAGGGCTTCGTGCTCCTGCTCCTGCCTCTTGGCCCGGCGCGGATCCCAGAAGCCGGCCATGACGAAGATCAGCGGGATGAACAGCAGCTCGCCGCCAACTGCCAACCAGAAGTACTTCTGCCACTGCTTGGGCGAATCCTTCGCGGCCCGTCTTACCTCGGCACCGTTGGCCTGCAGGAACTTCAAGCTCGCCTGCACCTTCGGATTCTGCAGCGGCGTGCCGAACTTGTTGAGGAAGACGCCGTCGGCCGGCGCGATGGTCGCCAGCGCCGTGAGCTGGGCGCCCGCGTCCTGCACCTTGAGGCCGCTCTGCTGCACGACAAGCAGATCTGGAAGCGGAATGGATGCCAGATCCTTCAGGTTGGCCAGGGCCTTCGCCGGGGAGATGTGCAACTTGGCCACCACCTCGCCGACGGCCTTCTTCGCGAGCTTCGCGTTGGTCGGGTCGGTGAGCAGCCCAAGGGCGGTCGCGGAATCCAGTGCCTGCCCGGCCGCCAGCGCGTCGGGGTGCTGCGTGCTGACCGCGAGCACGGTGGCGACGTCCTTGGCAGAGACACCCGAGATCTCGCTGAGTGCCTTGGCTTGGGCCGCCTTATCAGTGGGATTGGCGGCCAGCGCCGCCTGCGTGGCGGGGTCGACCTTGGCTGCCGTGGCCAGCTGCGGCTGGTATTTCGCGCCCAGCGCCTGCACCCTCGCGACGATGCTCGGGTCGGCCGCGACGGCCTTGACCGCCGCGTTCTGAGCGGGAGTTAGCGACGGGTCCCTGCCTGCGGCGGCGGCCTGCACCGGCCCGCCCTTGTCGGCCAGCGTGGTGACGGTGTTGACCACGTGCGGGACGAAGAACACCGACACCGCGATGACGATGCGGATGACGAGACCCCATACAGCCAGACCGGTGGCCGTCAGCGCTGGGTTGCGCCGCTCCACGGTCTCGGTGAAGCTCGCCATCCATGGCGCGTACGCACAGCCTAACGAGATGCTGAGCCCGACAAGTAACACCACGAACGTCGAGTAGCTCGTGTCGGGCTCGGTGGCCTTCATCGCGAAGATCGAGGTGAAGACGATCGCCCCGATCGCACCCATGACCATGAACGGCTTACGCACCCGCACCCGGTCGGAGAGAAACCCGAAGAAGATCAGGCTGAGCGCGTTGAAGGTCCAGTTCCAGTTGCCGAGTGCGTTCGCCTTGGACTGACTGAAGCCGAAAACCGTCTGGAAATAGATCGGGAAGAACCCGACGGCCAGGTAGTAGATGATCAGGAAGGCGCTGATGGCGAACGCTGACAGGAGGATGTCGGCCTTGAGCATCTGCCGGAACGGCTTGCGCAGCGCCGTCTCGATGTCCAGGCCCTTCGCGCGCGCCTCGATCAGGAGACGGTCATGGCTGCTGACCATCAGCTGGTCGCGCAGCGAGGGCGCCAGCTCACGCAACCCGAAGAGCGCGAACCCAGCGATCAGCAGGCCGACGACGCCGCAGGCGATGTACTGGTCCTGCCACGGCGTGCGGTCGCTGGTGCTGCTGACCGCGATGCTGACGACGAGGCTGCCCAGCACCGGGCCGAGGGTCCAGAATCCCATCGCCGACGCACGCCCCAGCTGCGGGCTGAAGTCGCGGATCAGCGCCGGGGTGGCGACCAGGATGATGCCCTCGACGAAACCGATCGCCACTATGAGGACGGCGAAGACGAGTTTGCTGTTCGCATTGGGCACGCCGACCAGGCACAGCAGCGCGACTACGAACAACCCCACGGTCACGATGTTCGCGCGCCCGTACCGGTCCGCGAGGCCGGCCAGGTAGGACGCGAGAGCCCCCAGGACGTAGCCGACCACGCTGATGTTCACGAAGTAGCCGAACGACATGTGGAACTCGGTGAGAATGTGGGTGGCGACGGCGCCGGACAGGTAAAACTGGTAGTAGAGAACGATCGTGGCGAGCACCACGATGCCGAGGGAGAGCATCCGCGGGCCGGTCGTCGGGTAGTGGGCAAGCTCGCGATCCCAGAGGCGATTGGCCGGCGATCTCTTGGCGGGAGGCGCAGCTGTGGTCATGGCCGTCCTAGTTCGCGGAAGTGGCCACGCCTTTATTCCATACCTGGACCTGACAAGCAAAGACACGCCGCAAACCTCTTGAAACGGGCAACTGGGGTAGCCGGCCGGGTTCGCGCGCGGCCTGCCTCGTCCGGCCGAGCTACCGGTCGGCGACGTCCGCCTGCTTGGCTCGTACCGCCTGCGCGGCCTGCGTCAGCGCGCTGCGCTCGGACTCGGTGAGCTTGCGCTCGACGATGCGCTTGATGCCGCTCGCGCCCACCTCTGCCTCGACGCCGAGGTACACCCCACTGATGCCGTACTCGCCGTCGACCCAGGCACAGACCGGGATCGTCTCGCCGGAGTCCATGATCACCGCGCGTGCCATCCGGGCCGCGGCTGCCGACGGCGCGTAGTACGCCGATCCCGTCTTGAGCAGTGCGACGACCTCGGCCCCACCGTTGCGGGTACGGGTGACGAGCTCGTAGATCGTGGCGGCGTCCATCACATCGGCGAGCGGCTTGCCGTCCACGAAGCAGGCTGACGGCACCGGAACCATGGTGTCGCCGTGCGAGCCGAGGGTCAGCGTCCGTACCGAGCCGACCGCTACTCCGAGCGCGGTGGCGACGTTGTTCGTGAAACGAGCGGTATCGAGCACCCCGGCCTGACCGAAGACGCGGCTCTTCGGAAACTGGGATGCGAGCTGGGCCAGCGCGGTCATCTCGTCCAGCGGGTTCGACACGATGATCAGGACAGCATTGGGCGAGTGCTTCGCGACGTTCTCGGCCACGCCGCGCACGATCCTGGCGTTGACGTCGAGCAGATCCATGCGGCTCATGCCCGGCTTGCGGGGCAGGCCCGCGGTGATCACGACGACGTCGGAGTCGGCCGTCGCCTCGTAACCGTCGCCCTCGGGCGTGGTCGTCGCGCCGACGACGGCCGTCTCGAATCCCTCGATCGGGCGCGACTGGTTCAAGTCCAGCGCCAGGCCCTCGGGCTTGCCTTCGACGATGTCGGTCAGCACAACCGTCTGGAGCACGTCGTACTCGGCCAGTCGCTGTGCGGTCGTCGACCCGTAGAAGCCGGCGCCGACGACGGTGACCTTGCCGCGGCGAGGGGATTCGGACATGACGTACTCCTCTGGTTCTGGCGCGCGGTGCAGGCCGGCACCGTGACCGCGAGGCTAGTCGGCGCGCTGGTCAGCGCTGTAGTCGGATGTCGATGATGAGAATCGCCGTGCCCAGCGCGAGATAACAGAACGAATCCCACCAACGGCCCCGCACGGCGAGCAGCCCGGCCTGGGGCGCGGGCAGCACTAGCCGCAGGACGCCGGCCAGCAGCATCGCGAAGGCAATGATGGCGCAGCCCCCACGCCACTGGCCGGGCGTGAGCGCCAGGTAGCCGAAGACCGCGACCACGATAGCCAACACTGACAACAGGGGCGCCTGGGATCGAAGTCGCCGGCGCAGCTCGAGCGGCATGCTCAGTACCGCTTCGCGGCGGCCAACTCGGCCGTCTCCACGACGTTGGTCAGCAACATCGCGCGGGTCATCGGCCCGATGCCGCCGGGGTTCGGCGACACATACCCGGCCACCTCGGCGACGTCCGCGGCGACGTCGCCGGCAATCTTGCCGTCGACGCGGCTGACGCCCACATCGAGAACGGTCGCTCCGGGCTTGACCATGTCGGCCGTGACCAGCCCGGCCTGACCCGCCGCGGACACGACGATGTCGGCGCGGCGCACGTGCGCAGGCAGATCGCGCGTCGCGGTGTGGCAGAGCGTCACGGTCGCGTTCTCAGTGCGACGGGTGAGCAGCAGGCCGAGGGGACGCCCGACGGTGATACCTCTGCCAATCACCACGACATCGGACCCGGCCAGCGGAATGTCATAGCGCCGCAGCAGTTCGACAATCCCGTACGGCGTGCACGGAATGGGAGCGCGCTCGTTCAGGACCAGCCGGCCGAGGTTGCTCGGGTGCAGGCCGTCGACATCCTTCGCCGGCTCGACCCGCTCGAGAACGGCGTATTCGTCCAGCCCCTCGGGCAGCGGCAACTGGACGAGATAGCCGGTGCACGCGGGATCGCCGTTGAGCTCGTCCACGGCTCTTTCCACGTCAGGTTGACTGGACGTGGCGAGTAGGTCGCGGCGAATGCTGGCGATGCCGATGTCGGCACAGTCCTTGTGCTTGGCGCCGACGTACCAGCGGCTGGCCGGATCGTCGCCCACGAGCAGCGTTCCCAGGCCGGGCAGGACGCCCTGCTCGGCGAGCGCGCCGACCCGCACGGCGAGCTCGGCCTTTATCGTGGCCAGGGTGGCCTTACCGTCGAGGATCGTCGCAGTCACGGTCGCTCATCCTGCCAGCCGGTGGGCGGCGGCTATCACTGGCGAGCCGGGGGCGCGCCGCGCAGGCCACGCGCGTCGCCGGATCGGTTAGTAC